>CAIPAT010000288.1 GCA_903863035.1 uncultured Lentisphaeria bacterium | reverse complement strand
TCAAAACCAGATGAGGAGCAAAAGAAAATTCTTGAACTGTTAAATGTAAAATTGAAGTAGCCAGTATTTTTTTATTTCAATCATCATTTAAATGATTGCTAATAAGCAGGTTAACTATAAAGTGCCAAAAGAATATCCGTTAAAAGTAAATAAAGATTGCGAACCGGTATTAACTAGAAGGAACTGAATTAAATGATAAATGCCGCAATTATCGGAGTCTCCGGATTCGGTCGCGTCCATTATGACGATCTTGTCCGGGAATATCAGCAGAAACGGGTTAGCATCATCGGCGCAACCATTATTAATCAGGAAGAGGAAAAAGAAAGATGTGACTTCCTGAAAAGTATCGGCTGCCAGTTATTCACCGATTATAAGCAGATGCTGGAAGTCCTTTGCGGCAAAATGGATATTTGTTTCATTCCCACCGGCATTGCCATGCATGCGCCGATGAGCATTGCCGCCATGCGCGCCGGAGCTAATGTATATGTGGAAAAGCCGCTGGCCGCGACCGTGCAGGAAGCCGCCGCCATCCATGAAGCGGAACAGGAAACCGGAAAATTTGTCGCGGTCGGATATCAGACCATGTATCAGCCGGAAACCCGTAAAATCAAGGAATATATTCTGGCCGGCAAAATCGGACAGGTGCATACCTTGAAGACTTATGGCTTCTGGCCGCGTAATATAGAATACTATCAGCGCAATGCCTGGGCCGGGCAGCTGAAAAGCGGCAGCGACTGGGTACTGGACAGCCCGTTCAGCAACGCCCTGGCGCATTTCTTAAATCTTCTCAGTTTCTATGCCGGCGAATCCTTCGCCAAACCCGCCGCTGTTGCTTCGGTGCAGGCCGGACTTTTTCACGCGAAACCGATTACCAGCGCCGACACCGCCTGGATAAAAACCGTCACCGGCGATGCAAAGACTTTACTGTTCTATGTGACTCACAGTTGTACGGAACAGGAGGGCCCTGTAACTGTCATCTGCGGGGAGCTCGGAGAAATTGAATACGACAACACAAGGACGGTGATAAGACTGAAAGACGGTACAGTGGAGGAGTTCGCCTCCTCTCAGGATCTGGAAGTCCGGACGAACGTGATGGACGCAATCATTGGCAAACTGCACGGGCATGACCGCTTTATCTGCAGTCTGGAAATTGCCGCCGCGCATACCTTCATCTGCAACGGCGCTTATGAATCCTGCGCTGTTCATAAGGTACCGTCCGAATACGTCAAAATTATTGAGGATAACAGCGGCGTCCGGCTGGACGTCATACCCGGAATCAGGGACATTATTCTAAAGGCATTCCAGGAAAACCGGATGCCGGACAATCATGACGCCCCGTGGATCACCTGCGGCGAAGTCATTGACATGACCGGATATCAGCAGTTCCGCGGCGGCAAAACCGTATAAACCGTTACAAAATGGTTTAATTACCTTCAATGTAAAAAAGTACGCATTGTATAGTGCTGATAATAAGTAACTTGTATTATTTGATTTTGCCGGTTTCCGATGCTATTTTAAACAGTTGAAATTATTGCATAATTTCAGCGTTTTTAAAATATTTAAGGCAAATACTTTATGAGAAAACTTTTTGGTACAGACGGAATTCGCGGCAAGGCGAATACTTATCCGATAACTCCTGAGATCGCGCTGCAGATCGGCAAGGCCACCGCCTACGTTTTCGGGGCTCACGGCAAAGGTTCGATGAAAGCGGTTGTCGGCAAAGATACCCGCCTTTCCGGCTATATGATTGAAACAGCGCTGACCAGCGGACTGGTGAGCATGGGCATGAATGTGCTGGCAGTCGGCCCGATGCCGACCCCGGCGGTAGCTCACCTGACGCGCTCGATGGGCGCTTCCTGCGGCATCATGATCACTGCTTCCCATAACCCGGCGGACGACAACGGCATCAAGATTTTCGGCGGCGACGGCTTCAAACTGCCCGACCTGGCAGAGCTGCAGATTGAAGAAATCGTGCTGCGCGGGGAAGTCAACAGCAGCCATATCAGTTCGGAATTGATCGGCAAAGCTTTCCGCATTGATGACGCCAAGGGCCGTTATATAGAATTTACCAAAAGCTCCATCCGCAACTACAGTCTCAAAGGGCTGAAAGTGGTGCTGGACTGCGCCAACGGCGCGGCATATTCGATGGCGCCGCTGATTTTGAAGGAACTCGGCGCGGAAGTGATTGAAACCGCCGTTCACCCGGACGGTTCGAATATCAATCTCAACTGCGGCGCAACCTGCATTTCCCATGCTTCCGAACTGGTGAAGAAACACAAAGCGCATCTCGGTATTTCCCTGGACGGCGACGCCGACCGCTGCATTTTCTGTGACGCGGAAGGCAACGAAGTCAACGGCGACCGGATCATTGCGCTCTGCGCACTGGATTTCAAGGCCAGAAAACAGTTGGCTGAAGACACGGTAGTCGTGACCAGCATGAGCAATCTCGGCCTGCATAAAGCCATGAACGCAGCCGGAATCAGGGTCGAGGAAACCGGCGTCGGCGACCGCTATGTCATCGAGCGGATGCGCAATGGCGGTTTCAATGTCGGCGGCGAACAGTCCGGCCATATCATTTTCATGGACTACGCGACAACCGGGGATGGCATCATCACTTCGCTGCATGTATTGAAAATGATGATCGACCGCAATAAAACCCTGGCTGAACTGGCTGACGTGATGGAGGAATATCCTCAGATCATCAGGAGTATTGACGTCAAGGACAAGATTCCGCTCGAAAAACTGCCGGGACTCTCCGCTGAAATCAAAGCATGTGAAAAAGAGCTGAACGGCTTCGGACGCACTATCGTCAGATATTCCGGTACTGAAAATAAAATCAGAATCCTGGTCGAGGCAAAAAAACGCGGCGACGTTGACAAATGGACCGCCCGGCTCGAAGCGGCGGTTCAAAAGGAACTCCGCTGATTTACTGATTATTTGGAGGAAATAGCTGTGAAAGTAAACGTGATTGATCTCGGGTCGCCGGTTGAAATGATGCCGGTCACCTGTTGCAGAAAATTCCAGGAGATTCCGGTTGCCGGCATCACTCTTGAAGAACGTCTCGTCTGGATGTTCGAAACCAAAACACCGGGTGCAAACTGGGTTATGGCAATCCGTCCCGACTTCTGGCCATCCCCGTATATGATCGGGCAGATTATGGAAACCGCCGCCGGAATGATTATAACCAGCGGCGACGGTCTGGAACTCGCCCGGATAACTGTTGACGATAAAGTTCCGGTAAAGACGGTTCAGGCGGACAGTGAATCCGTCCATATCCGGTATCCGTGGGATCTGCTGGCGGTAAATGAAAAAATCGTCGGGGAAATTGAGAAAGACAATATTCAGGGCATCGTCCGCCAGAATGTGACCATTGACGGCATTATTCATCTCGGCGCCGGTTCCGTGCTGCTGCCGGGAGTTTATATCGAAGGCAAAATCATCATCGGCGACAACTGCAAGATCGGACCCAACTGCTATTTGCGCGGTAATACTTATATCGGCGACAACTGCCATGTCGGCCAGGCGGTGGAAATCAAGAACAGCCTGCTGATGAACAAGGTCAGCGCCGGACATTTGAGTTATATCGGCGATTCTGTTATCTGCCCGCTGAGCAATCTTGGAGCCGGCACGATTACCGCTAACCTGCGACATGACGGGAAAAATCATAAATCAGGAGTTTCCGGTGCCTTGATCGATACCGGCCGGCGCAAGCTCGGTGTCATCATCGGCGACAATGTCCATACCGGAATCCATACCAGCATTTATCCAGGCCGCAAGATCTGGATGGGTAAAAACACTGTCCCTGGCGAAATCGTCAGCAAAGACATCAAAGACTGATTCGCGATTCCCGCATTTTAAAACCTGAAACTTCCGGTTTCGATAAAGCGCAGCGCGGCACGGCGGACAGATGGAATAAACATCATCAACGAATGCCCGGAAACAAGAATAATATGGTCTTTCTGCTTCGCCAGTTGTGTCAGACTGACATCCACTTTAAAGTCATATTTCCCGGCAATTACTCCAATTTCGATACCATCCGGAACCGGGACGGAATGAATATATGCGCCGGCATCGCTGCTGAGTTCAGGCAGCGGCCTGAGCAGCCGCCCGGAGATCGGCAAAATCTTAAGCCACCGTTTCGCGGCATGCGAACCGAGATTGGGCGGAGCCAGCATCACGATCCGTTTGATCCGGTCCGGCGTAAGCATTTCTCCAGTCCAGTCATTACCGGCCGCAAGATGTCCGAGAGCCTCTCTGGTGACAATCCCGCCAAGACTGTGAGTTACTATATTGATTTTTACATCCGGCGGACTTTCGCGCACAATCTTTTCCAGAAACAGCTTAAAATCCCCGGCATGATGACTGATCGTCCTCAGGGTAGTCTGGTAATCATAGATATAGACCGAAAATCCGGCATTGCGGAAAAATTCGCCCAGCGAATAAAGCCAGAATCCCCGCTGAACCAGCCCGTGAATCAGCACCACTATCTCATTCCGGTCATTCTCCGGCACCGGCGGCAGATAATAATTGCGTTTTCTCCCGGCAAATAAATCTTTGAACACTCTAAACATTATTGCGCTCCACGGCCAGTTCTGCGGCCAGTTTCTTCAGTTCGGTAAAATCAAGATTGCCGCTGCCAGGCATCGGTATCTCTTGAATATAGTAAAATTTTTCCGGACGCGGAATCCACAAATTCGGTAGACTGCGGCCCCGCAACGCCTTGAAAATATTTTGCGGATCAATCGTTTGATCCGCATAAATCACTACCAGCTTCTCTCCCTTTTTACTGTCATCCGCACCGCATACGGCAATACAGCGCGTTTCGGCACGAATAATCTCATTGATCTCTTTTTTTACCAGTTCATGCGGAACCATTATCCGGCGATCATTTCTTTTCAGCGTATGCTTATACTTAATCTTTTTTCGGAATATACAGTACCTGGCCGGCACGGATGGAGTCATTCTTCATCCGGTTGACTTTTCTGATCTCATCAACTTTGACTTTATGCGCTTTGCCGATGGTATTCAAAGAATCCCCGGATTCCACCGTATATTTTACAAACGGCCCGGATCCCGCCGGAATCGAAACATTGGCGGCGACCGTATCGTTGATAACTTTCGTGGTCTGTTCGGCAATCACATTGACCAGTTTATTCATTTCCTCCTGCCGGGCGACCTTGTCATCTTCGATTCTTTTATTCAATTCGGCAATTTGCTTAGTCAGCTCCTGGTTGCTTTTTACTAAATCCTGACACCGCAAATCCAGGTCGGAGACCTGGCTCTGCACTCCGTCAATACGGGTGGTGTTTTTTGTGGCGTCATCCTGAAGTTGTTTCACATTCCGGGCAAGCTGTTTACTGGCGCGGACGTTATCATTGGAACTGGCGGACAGTTCGCGGAGTTTCACCTGTTCTTCCGATTCAGACGAATTAAACATGGCGCATCCGCTCACCAGCAGAGCCGTTGACAGAAACGCGGCGATTGTTAAAAAACGGTTCATCTATTCTCCATTTATTTATATTTTTTACAGTTGAAAATATAACGATACCGCCTGAATTTACAATTGCCATGGGACTTTTTCAGTTCAAATGTTTTGCGCTGTAGAATTTATACTCTGCACGGTTGAAAATTTAACATAGATTGCGGGACGAGCGTCTTGCGGCTGTCTTTTTCCGTTCCTCCTTCATGCGATATTCATAACGCCTGTCAGTCGGATCGAAAAAATCCAATCCGCAATCCTGCTCGTCTATTCTTAAATTTTCAACCGTGCAGAGTATATATGTCAGGCGCCGCGGTGAAAGCCTGTGCGGCAATCTTGAATTTGAGTTTCCCGGGTTGCAGGCTATATTTAAAATCGAATAACTGCATATTAACACGGAAAGCGGCGCTCTTATGAATTTACTAAAGCAGAGAACCTTTAATGTGGACATTGTGTTTGTGTTTACCTCATTGATTGTTACGACCGTGCTGATCATTACTGCTTTTATCTATTTCAAAAACAAAGCATCAACCCTTGAACTCGTCAAAGACAGTTTCCAGAGACAGGCCGAGTCGGTCACCCAGAAAACCGATAATTACATGAAAGCCGCGCGGTTTACTACGGAAATCGCGGCCGAAGTGTTTGATGACGGCGACCTGAAATTAGGTTTGAAAACCGAACCGGCGGCATATCTGCTTAAAGTGATCATGACGCAGAAGCAGATCGCTTTTTGCTATTTCGGAGATGAACAGGGAAATTTCCTTCAGGCCGGCATTATCGGCGACGACATTTATATCAAACATATTGCCAGAATTGACGAAAAAGCCTGCACGGTCTTTGATTATTATGATAAAGATTTAAAAGTAATACGGCAGGAGACTGTTGCCGACAGTAAATATGATCCGCGAAGCAGACCGTGGTATATTGGCGCGAAAACTGCCGGAAAAACTTTCTGGACTGAACCGTACATTTTTTTCGAAAACGGCAAGACGGGAATCACGGTGTCCTGCCCGGTTTACAATCGCGACGGAAGCATTAAAGGCATTGTCGCCGCGGACATCACGCTTGACGGGCTTTCTGAATTTATTAAGAAAGCGGATATCTGCAAAAGCGGGATTGCGTTCATGGTGGATGAAAAAAATCTGCTGCTGGCCTTTTCCGATTCGAACCGGATGGTGACAACCGAAAACGGCAAAATCCGCAGATTAACTCCGGAAGAATTAAACATACCGCAAGTGACCGGTGCGGTCAGGAAATATAAAGACAGCGGCGACCGGCTGTTTTTATATGATACTGACAACACTTCGTACCTGGCGTATTTTGCGCTCTTTCCCAAAGAGTTCGGCAAGGCATGGCGGTTTGTGTTTATTGCCCCGGAAGATGTCTTTCTCGGGCCGATGAAAAATACGTTGAGAATGACGCTGCTGTTATCGTTTGCGGTCATGCTTATCGCGGTGGCCGCCGCGGTGACGCTTGCCCGGCAGATATCAAGGCCGATAGAAAAGCTGGCGCAGGAGGTGCTCGAAGTTAAAAACTTCAATCTGGAGAACAGGGCGCATATAAAATCTCACATCCATGAGATTCAGACCATGGATTCAGCAGTTAAAACCATGAAAAACAGTCTGAAAGCTTTCAAGCGTTATGTGCCGTCAGTGCTGGTCAATCAGCTCATTGCTTCGGGCGAGGATGTCACGATCGGCGGCAGAGACCGCGAATTGACATTGTTCTTTTCCGATATCGCCGGTTTTACCGATATTTCCGAAAGTATCCCGCCTAAAGAACTGATGATGCAGCTGTCGGATTATTTTGATCAGGTGACGCAAATCATTGAATCTGAAAAAGGCACACTGGATAAATTTATCGGCGACGCGGTCATGGCATTCTGGGGTGCGCCGGTTGTCAATGACGACCATGCCGTGATGGCCTGCCGGGCGGCCTTGAGATGCCAGAAAGCGATCAACGGGTTGAACAGTGAATGGCTGAAAGTCGGCAAATATCCTTTTTACACCAGAATCGGGCTTCACTCCTGTTACACCGTAGTGGGCAATATGGGGTCGAGACAGCGGCTCAATTACACCGTTATCGGCGACGGAGTCAACCTGGCCAGCCGTCTTGAAGGTCTGAATAAGATTTACCAGACCAGTATCATTATCAGCAAGGCGACACATAGATATGTGCAGAATATTTTCATTTGCAGAATCCTTGACCAGATCGCGGTAAAAGGTAAAAGCCAAAGCGTGGTAATTTACGAGCTGCTGGCGGACAAGGAGTCGCCGGATTCCGCCGCCCTGGCAACTCTTGCCGGAGATTTTCAAGCCGCATACAGTTCATACCTGAAAAGAGAGTGGAGCAAGGCAAAGGAAATGTTCCAGGCGATCCTCAAAGATTTTCCGGAAGACCATGCCGCAACGCTTTACGTTGAGCGCTGCGACAAATATCTCCTCAATGAACCGGATGAATCATGGAGCGGCATCAGCCGCGTTGATACGAAATAAAGATAGTTGAACTTAACTGGCGGCGCCGGGACTTTAACCACAGAGAAATCCATCCCGCAGTCGCGGGACCACGAAAAACTTAGCGCGGCATAGCCGCAACCAAAAGAAACAATTAAATACACTTTAACCACGAAAAACACGAAAAGAAATCCAAAAATCCAGCTTCACCATGAAGGACATGAAGGTAATGAAGTTAAACCCGGGAACGCCACTCTCCGCAGTGGCTTTAGGGATTTCGCCTTTGGCGACCAACGCCTCGCCGTTGGATCACGCCCGGCGGGCCGCCGGGGGCGATTAATGGGAAACAATTTTTTGTTTGCAGGTGAAACCTTGACAGTTCAAGGTTCCCCCTTGCATCCCTCCTCCAAAACTTTTTTTGACGGATGGAATGACGGAAATTCTCCTCTGCATTGCTGATCACTTTAAATGTTGTGAGTTAGAAACTTATGAAAATGGCCGCATAAAAATCTTTCTGAAAAAAGAAGGAATATGACGGATAGTAGTACGAAAAGACACGAAATAGGAACAAAAAAAGGAGTCAGCGGATGAATGCGGTTACGCCGCATGCATTCACTGACTACATGTATTTTCTTCATTACCTTCATGTTCTTCATGGTGAAGCTGCCTTTTCTTATCCTGCATATCCTGTCTATCCCTGTTAAATCAGTTCTACGGTTTCCCAGTTCTACGGTTTCCCAGTTCTACGGTTTCCCAGTTCTACGGTATTACAGTTTTGCTGTTAAACTGTCATACTGTTATGCCGTTTTCCGCTTCCGGCATTCGCAAAATTTAATCCTGTCCATCCCTGTTAAAC
>CAIPAT010000287.1 GCA_903863035.1 uncultured Lentisphaeria bacterium | reverse complement strand
TTCCCAGCTTTCCCGTCTCGCAACTTTATCCTCACGCGTTAGCCAGTGGCTAGTGATTAGGCTACATACCTGAAATGGACAATTGGTATGGACGAAACATTTCATTCGTCTAGTTTAGTGATACCTTACCTGGACACACGCTCGATAAGTGTAAAAAAATGAGTTTTCCCGATTTTTACCAGCGAGTTAAACATCTTCCTTTCCTCCATTTTTTTTGATTTTTCAAACATAATCCGTTTCCTTTAAATTGATTGTTTTATGATAAGGGTATTTGGAACTATTACTCTTTTTCCGCGCCACTCGCCGCCGTGAACGGCGGCTACTATTATCCGGCAGGCAGCTTTTCCCTTTTCAAAATGGTTGATTTTGCGTAAAAGTTTAGTTTCATAAAGTTACTTTTTTTGAAAATATTTTTATATTTTTCAAAACCTATCAATCCCTTTCAACTTTTTTTCATTAACCTCCTGTTTCTTGTTTTAATGCTATTGACATAAACGACAACTTATTGTATAATCATAGATACCACCCACTGCATTCGGCAGGACTCCAAGCCGGATGCGTTTCCTTACGTTTTGATGTAGTAACTATATTAATATTGGGGAATGCATCGTGGGCTGGCAGGAAAAACAAAGCCATAATCCAAGCCGGGTCAAACATCCGTTTTGCCCGTTCGACAAATTCTGCATATTTCTCAAAGGCGAATCTCCTGATGCGATTCTGGCGGAAAGAGCTTATCTTCGCAAACGCGTTGACGACCTTGAGTTTGCCATGGACTTTTCCAATTTCCAGATCAGGAAACTTCAGGCGCAAGTCAAGGAACTTGAAGAATCCAGAGCCCAGCTTCAAACAGAACTTGTCCAAGCGCTCCAGGCTCCTTTCAGAAAATATGAAAAGAAGGAGCCGTCTGAAAATCCGAAGAAACTGGGCGCACTGTTTGGACACAAGGGGCATTTCAGACAAAAGCCTGATCAAATAGACAAGACCGTTGACGTTTATCTTGATAAATGCCCGCACTGCGAAAGCAGGAATATTTCTCCATGCAACCACATTACCAGCCACATTCAGGAAGACCTTGAGTCCGGCAAGCTGACCACAAGTTGCTTTATACATTATTATTACTGGTGTCCCGATTGTAAAAGCGTTGTCCACGGCTGGGGCCGAGAACGAAATTCCCAACGCCTTTATCGGGCCGGAAGCAAGAGCCAAGACTTCTTTCCTTCGCCATGAAATCAAAGTTTCTTATGACGACGCCCAGCGGACGCTCCAGCATCTTTGCGGATTGACTATCACGCCCGGAGCCATCGTCGGATTCGACAACAAACTTTCTAAAAAAGGAGAGCCGCTTTATGAGGCCTTGAAACAATCGCTCCCCCTGACACCGTACATTCATGCCGATGAGACCGGCTGGAAGCGCGACTGGCTTTGGATTTTCACCAATCCGCAAATCGCTTTCTTTCATATTAATGAGAGTCGCGGATCCAAAGTGGTTGTTGACCATCTCGGGGAATTTTACAACGGCATTCTGATCAGCGACTTTTATAACGCCTACCGGAACAAGGTCGGATCCTTCGCCAAGCAGAAATGCTGTACGCATCTGCTCCGCGACGTCAAGGCGATTCTCGACAATAAACTTCTGCAGAACCCGGATGCCGAGGCATTCCTCAAGGCTCTTAAAAAGCTTATTCAGGATGCTATTTTTCTTCATGATCAATACTCCATTCTTTCTGCCGAAGAATACCGTTCCGGCAGAAAGGCAATTCTAAAAAGGTTCAGGACGCTGTACCAGCATTCACCATTGTCGCACCACGAAGCCGACAACATCCGCAAGCGGCTGATAACCCATAAAAACGAACTCTTCGTCTTCCTTAAATACCCGGCGATTGAGCCCACAAACAACCGGGCAGAGACCGGGATTCGCAACAGTGTCCTTTTCCGGAAAATCACTTTTGGCAACCGGACCATACAGGGCAAAAAGAACGTTTCCATCGCTATGACAATCATCCGAACTGGCAAGCTGCGCTTGCTCAATCCCATCAAAATATTGCAGTCTATCATGACTGGCGGCGTCACGCCCGGACTCCTTGAACAGTTCGGGCTCTCGGTAGCAATGCCGATGGCTCCTTGATAAAGGGAGGCTTCCGCCGAAGACTTTAAGGCACGGCAGCCCATCATGACCAAAGGCGGCATGCCTGGACTCATGAAACAGTTCGGACTCGCGACTGCAATGTCGATGGACGCTTGATAAGAGCGCGGTTTCGCCGAAGGCATCATCTCGCCGACAAAATCGCCGAAGTGACACTCCGCCCCGGACTGGGAACCGGGGACATCTTCTGTCTCTTGATGATTTTTTCGCATCACATTTTTCATTGTCAACATTGACTTGCGTCATCCTTTTTCGATGATTTCTAACGCTTCCTGACAAACAGAAAAACCAACCGGGTACCGGAAAATATTTTCCGCAAATCTATCTCTGCCCGGTTTTTGGTTTTGCCATTCATGTTCATTTGTACTCAACTTTTTTGAACTAAACTTTTACGATTTTGCTGAAAGTAAATTCCGGAAACAGGTTCCTGAATGTGATTCCGGAAGCATAGCCGAAAATGCCGAAATCCTCCCCTATTTTTAGGTTATTCCGTGCTGCATAGCGATAAACAGCCGCACCAGTCTCTGCATTAATAGCAAAAAAAGCTTCCTGTCTGTCCTTCAAATTCGGCTTGAATTTTGCAAATGCTGCATCAATTGTGGGATCATCATTATCTTTTAATTCATAAATCATTGATGTATCAGAAATAATGCCTTTCACGTTTGCCGCCCGAATAGCAATGTCTATTTTGTAATTTTTATTTTCCTCGTTCAACGGATTTACGTTACAACTTGCGTGGCTTAGAAACCGTAGCTTTTTATAACCGCGTTCCGCCAGCAGAGATGCGATATTGCCGAAGGATTCATTCATATCGTCGTATATATTGGCAATATTTGCAGACGAAGATCTTGATAATAATGCACATGGTTTATTCCTGGCAATTAAACTGTCACGCAGATCACATAATTGATCACCGACAAAAATACCGCCGTCAAAGTCATTCAGCCGCCGTAACTGTCTGGATAAATGAATTTCGGTTTTTGACTCTTCAAAATGCATAAATGAAATTTCTGCATTTAACTTGGCGGCTTCTGTCAGCATGCCGCGATAAAATTCTGACACAGCACACCAATTCTCCAGATCTCCATGCGGACTGATAGATGCTTCAGGGAAAGGAAAAACCAGGCGGCTTAAACTCAACTCATGGCTGATATCATCCGCAACAAACGTTCCCTTCCGGGGAATGCGTTCGATATAGTTCTGCTTTTCAACCATGTCGAGCGCCTCAATAACCGTACTGTGACTGGTACCGAATCTTTTGGACAGTAAACGAATTCCAGGCATTCGCCTGCCCGGCTTAATGGCTCCACTTCGGATGCTTGCAATAAGCTTTTCGCTTACCTGCGTTGAAAGAGCTGTTTTGCTATTCTTGTCAATTATATCCGGCATATTTACCTTTATATTGAAATGTTAATCTGTACCGGTACAGATCATGCAATAGAGTATAACAGGAAAAAAAGATTTTGTCAATAGCCTACTCATAAATTCCAGCAAAAAAAAGGCATGTTTCAAAAAATGTTATAGATAGTTGACACTTCTTTAGACGTAGCCGCACTGGAGTCTTCAAGCCCCCAGTTCAACTTCCCTCCGTATGGGGGCGTTCTGTTTCTCAGGAAGCTTTGAGCAATACTAATTCAGGA
>CAIPAT010000286.1 GCA_903863035.1 uncultured Lentisphaeria bacterium | reverse complement strand
TTCGCTGGTTTTGCGCTTGATTGACTGCACCTTGGTTTTGTAACCCATTTTATCACCTCCTGATTAAAAAAATGTATATCTAGTTAATAGACTAGATATAAGTGAAAAAGTCAAGCGGAATTTGAAAAATATTTGAAAAAAAGTTCTATCTAGTTATTTCAAGCGGAAAGGCCAAACTAAAGACTGGCGATATGAATATCGCCTGAGTGATGATCAGGAAATGACAGCCGCAAGACGTTAGCCGCAAAGTTGTTGCGATCTTTTTAGTTTGGATTCGCACTCTTCGATACCACGGCATCGGCAGCCTCTCAGAATACGAATCAATCCTCAAAATATTCGCAATCTATGTTAAATTTTCAGCATTGTAGAGTATATCGATTATAATTACCAATTCAGATTTGCAGATCAAGTCCAGTAGCTCGGAAGTGTTTTTAAATATGTGTCGTTCCTATGGAACTATTCTTTTCTTTAGATTATTACAGTGTGGTGAAGCCCGTTGCTATAATATCGGGCGTTACTGCGCAACTCATTTTATACCAGAGCCATCGGCTCGACCCATATTCCCGATAAAAAGATCATTCAACATAAAAAAAACAGTCGAGTCAGTGTGCCGTGGATGTGCTGTGATTTTGAGCGCCGCTGTGGTAAACACTGCAAGTTCAAAATAACAGTGCAGACATGGTGCAGTGGCCTACCCGAAGAGTTTAATTCTGGATTTCCGGCAATTCATTGTTATAACTTTTTGTTAAATTGCTTTTTGCCATAAGGCTTTTATTTTAAACAACATAAAACTAAAAAGAAGGTTCAACTGCTTTTTTTAGGTTCAATGATTGCAAAACGGTATAAAATAGAAATTACGGCGCTGGAGCGGTACTGGAATGAACAGTCACTATATGACTGAAGACAGCATTCGAACAAAAATTACCTTTGTGAATTCAAGCAGACTGTTTGTGATGTTTACGGAAATGCGGACCTCATCAACCGAAGGTGGCGTCTTCCGGTGAAACATAATTTACTTTAGGCGATCTGCAGTACGGGCATTTCGGCGGTTTCAACAGCAGCATTTTCTCCTGCTTGCTTAATTTAGTATCCTGAATAATTATCTTATCTGTGTTGATTTTTGGAAAATGCTTTAAGCAACGCCAGCATTTCCAGGCATATCCTACTTTTGCCATGCATTGAGCACACGGTAAATTTGAACATATTCCTTCCTCAATATCCAGCAGCGCCATGATTTCACGTTTTCCGCATTTCGGGCACATGGTATGAATCTGAAACTGAGGGGGATGTTCTTTCTCCGGGAAAAGATTCCGCGCAAAATAAAGCGATCCGGTCAGCGCAAGCAATATTATACCATAAACGAAAATCTTTCTGGGAATCCAGCGAAAAATGGCTAGCTGGATAATCCAGTCAAACGTAATTGTGAGCCACGTTACAAGCAGGTTTTCACGCGGCAGTTTTATTACATATTTTACCATCATAGTCACGGTTCTGGTAGTCAAAATGGTCGAATGGGTTTTTTCCGAATCAGGTTCAAAACGGTGCAATTTGACGGAATCTGATTTTTTCCCGTTTTTATCTTCTGGCTCCACGCTCGGAGCAGGAGAATCTTCAGGCGGTGGTGCTATGGTTGCGGTCGCGGTTTTTTCGACTAGTTGACAGGGTCTGGTTCTTACTGGGATCCGGTCCATTTCTGATATTTTAAAGACTGCTTTTACCGCTCTTATAGTTTTTACATTTGTCGCAGGTTCTGCATTTTCGGCAACTACCATTCCGTTTTTAATGATTTCGGCTGATATGGTATTTGCAGATTTCTTGCCGGATGCTTGGGAGGGCTGTGCGGTTTCCGATATTTCCGGAACCGGAAAAGAGCTTCTGCATCTGGAGCACTCGACCTGCTGTCCGATGATTTTTTTTTCCAGACGGTATTTTGCCCCGCATACCTTGCACCAGAAAACGATACTGTCTTCCGGTTTAACCGTTCTGCGGGCAAATGCGTCCGAGGTAGAAGGTACAACCATATTTTTCTTGCATTTGGCACACGTAGCGACTTGGCCGACAAGTTCTTTCCCCAGTCGGTATTTCTGGTCGCATAGCTTACAACGGAAGATAATATCGTCAGGCGAACCGGTTTTTGCGGTAGCGGAAACAATCTGAATTTTCTGAATATTGTCCGGCTCGCTAGGCTCATCGACCGGAACGCTACTTTCCAGTTCACGGGACTCTTGCGGATATGGATCTGGAACCTGCATTGAGTTGCCGCATCTCAGGCATTCAGAGATTTTACCTGCCCATTCATTTGCTAATTCATATTTCTGGTAGCAGTTTTTACAGCGAAACCTTATACCCATTGAGACCCCGCTTGACGGATGCTTTTATTGCAATTGAATGAAGAATAAACATGATTATAAATGCTCAGCTCCCATTGTATAATGTCCGCGTAGTTCATTATCCGAAAGTGCCCGGCTGTAAACCATAAATTCGTCAATTTTTCCTGTAAAGCCGGTACTCATGAAGTCCAGTCGTCCTTCGCCATTGCTCTCTCCAGTAGAGAAGCGCATTACTCCCATAATTAATTTAGCGTTGCAGCGGGTTCCTGAAGCAATGACGTTGTTCGTGCCTCGCCCTACTGCCATATTCTGTCCATTCCAAAGCACATCGACAACATGGTTGTTGATGTTATTGGGACTGGTTGCCTGGGGGGTCTTTTCCACCCGGTTTCTCAATGCCAGCATATACCAGTGGTCTGTATCCATATTTATGTTGGGCGTAGTAGTGCCATCGGGGGTGATTAAAACATTATCATAACCGACGCAAGTGCGGCAGACATCCACTTCGAATTGCGCTTTTGCTGTTGAAGTGGAATAAGTGGTGTTGTCCAGATATAAGTCATACTGGGCAAAATCAGGAGCATACGCTTTGCTGAATGGCGTTGACCAGTTAGAGAATTTATCAAACTTCATCCAGACGATGATGGTAAACTCGTCTTGCTCTCCGAAATCTATGGCTTCAGTCTTGGGAATTTCAACCAGCGTATTGATTCCGTTGAATTGCAACGCCTTTTTTCCTCTCCACCAGCGGCCTTTGACCCACTTGCCGTCCGTTGTTTTCCAACTGCCGTCTTTTGGGTCAACCGATGTGCCATTTTTGACAATTCCATAATAGTCTTTGACATTGAATTTTTTATTTTCATGTCCGGCCGCTGAATTGGTAAGAGTGGAGCCCTGACCTTCCTGAAAATTGAAATTAATGACACACGTCGGATCATCACTGCATTGTTTATTGAATCCTATCCAGCGGACAAAACGGGTCTTCTCGCGGGATTCGTTAAACGCCGGCATCAGCATACTCAGGATAATAATGATGCAACTGATAACAAAGAGTAATTCCAGTATGGTATAATTATGTTTCAGTACTTTCATGACAAATGAACCTTGCAATATTTCAGGGAAACTCAGTTTTTTTTCAATACATGGATTTATGCATCCTGAACTATACTCACTATTCTGATAATATTCCAGAGGCAGGCAGAAAAAAAGTAATCATTTTTTGGCATGTTTCAAAAGCCCAGTTGACACATTCCATGTCACTGGGCATGAAATGACATCTATTTTTTAGCTTGCTTTTTCCTGAAGGAGCCTGCCTCCTTCACCCGCTTGAGGACGAAACAATTCCTGTCCTCGAT
>CAIPAT010000285.1 GCA_903863035.1 uncultured Lentisphaeria bacterium | reverse complement strand
TTCCCGGTCTGCTTAGGAGCTGTCAAGAAAGAAACTTGACAAGTCTCGCGAAATATCCCGAAGAGATTTTGGGAATTGCCGGTAAGGCGCATACCTGAAGGTATGTAACGAACCGGCAAACACAAAGGCATTCGGGAGAAGCGCGAAGATGTACCGCTTTGTAACGAAGCGGTGGAGCCGGAAGTTCCCCGGAGGACCAGTAGAAAGTGCCAGTTATTTTTGAACGACTCCTTAGTTTTTGAGCTGTTCAAACATTGACTTGAATGAGTTCAGCAGTTCGTCTTTGCTCATGGTCTTGATCAGTTCGCCCGGCTGGTGCTTATCCACGATACCGTCAGGCAGATGCTGCAGAAATTTTGACGGAGTCTGGCTGAGGCTCATGCCGCGGTACATCCGGTAATCCGCATGCGTAATCAGCAGATTCCGCCGGGCTCTGGTCAGCGCCACATAAAACAGCCGCAACTCCTCATCGGTCTTGCCTTCCGCCTCCGAACGCTCATGCGGGAAAATATTGCGTTCCATGGCAATTACGAAAACATACGGGAATTCCAATCCCTTGGCGGCGTGAATCGTGGTCAGCGTCACGCTGTTGCCGTCATCGCTTTTGTCTTCCACTTTGTCATTTTCTTCCAGCAGAGCATAACTTTCGAGATAGTTCTCCAGCGTTACCGGTCCGGCCGCTTTCTTTTCGAACATGGCCACGGCATTGATAAATTCATAGACGTTCTCACGCCGCTTGACGGAGTCTTCGATATCCTTATATATTTTCTGCAACCCGTCCAGATAGCCGCACGCGGTCAGAAAAGCCTGGGTTTTCGAGGCTAGATTGCCGGGTTCGGCAAATTCCTGCCGGTATTTTTTCAGACAGGCATCCAGTTCCCGGACGCCGGACGCGGCTTTCGAAGTGAGTCCTTCCAGATAATCTTCGTTGCTTATGATCTCGGTCATCGGCAGAAAAACAGTGTTTTTCAAGGATTTCAGCCGGTCCACGGCTTTGTCACCCAGACCGCGCGGCGGAAGATTTAAAATCCGCAGCAGACTCTGGTCTTCCCTGGGATTGACCACCAATTTCAGATAGGCCACCGCGTCTTTGATCTCTTTCCGTTTGAAAAACTCCTGTCCGCCGACCAGCCGGTAAGGCACTCCGGCTTTACGCAGCGACTGCTCCAGCAGTCGTGAAAGATGGTTGGAACGGAAAAGAATCGCGAAATGGCTGTAGTCTATTTCCGGGTGCTCCGCAATTTCCTGGACGATAAAATCCGCAATGAAATCCGCTTCGCCTTCGCCGTCCATGGCTTTGACCAGCCGGATATTATCGCCTTCGCCGTTGCTTGACCAGAGATTCTTGGCATAGCGGTTGCTGTTGCCGGCAATTACCTTGTTGGCGGCAGTCAGAATCTTATTGGTGGAGCGGTAATTCTGCTCCAGTTTGATCTCGCTGGTGCCTTTGAACATGCTGGGAAAGTCGAGAATATTGCTGATATTGGCGCCGCGCCAGCCGTAAATGCTCTGGTCGTCATCACCGACGACACACAGATTGCAGCGGTGCCCGCAAAGCTGCTTGATCAGGGTGAACTGCGCGTCATTGGTATCCTGATATTCATCCACCAGGATGTATTGATAGATTTCCTGATATTTTTTCAGGATCTCGGGATGCTCTTCAAATATCCGGTAAGCCAGAAACAGCATGTCATCGAAATCCAGCATGTTCTGGTTGCATAAAATCTGCTGGTATTCGTCGTAAACATGCGCCATTTGCACCTGATAATCAGTATCGGCGACGTTTTTCGCGGTACGGCTGTCAATCAGACGGTTTTTCTGCGAACTGATATAAGCGCTGATTTCCGGCACCGGAGCGTCGCCTTTGACATAGCCGAGCACGGCGGCCGCCTGCTTGATGATCCCCGCCTGGTCGCTTTCGTCGGCGATGGTGAAGTTCGGCAGATAATTCAGCGCCCGGATTTCCTTGCGCAGCATTCTGACACAGAAGGAATGGAACGTTCCCAGCGTTACTTTCTGCGCTTTTTCCGGCGAAACCAGCGCGGCCAGCCGCTCTTTCATCTCTTTCGCGGCCTTATTGGTGAAGGTAAGCCCCAGGATGCTTTCCGGGGGAATGCCTTTCGCCAGCATATAGGCGATACGGTAAGTGATGACGCGGGTCTTACCGGTTCCGGCACCGGCCAGTACCAGCACCGGCCCGTCAATCGTTTCCACTGCTTTACGCTGCTCCGGATTCAATTCCCGGAGTATTTTATCCATATTGCTCATATAATTAAATCCTTAAAAATTTTGAACCAGGAAGTCAGGAGTCAGAATGAAAAACTTAAATCCGGAAGACAGAAGTCAAAACTTTTGAAACTTCCTTTAACCACGAAAGGCATCCCGCAGTCGCGGGACTAACCCGAGGGTTAGCAAGACACAGAGAAATCCATGCTTCCCGGTTTCACGGTTTCACGGTTTTACGGTTTGACGGTTTGACTGTAATACCGTTAAGCTGTAATGCCGTAATACCGCTTTATTCTGACTCCTGACTCCTGACTTCCGGCTGTTTCTTCAAACCGCCGCCGTCGCGATTTCAAAACTGCCGCCGGCGGCAACTACTGCGGCGGAGGTCACGGGAAGTTCGAAATCCGCGAAAACTCCGCCTTTGATGACATAGTCGCAGGCTGACGCCGCGGTATCCGCGTTAAATCCGGTGTCAATCTGACCACGGCACGGAGCATTCTTTTCATAGGTGGAAATATAATAAGCTTTTCCGGCTTCCAGCGCAAACTCTCTGACCAGCAGCGCATCCTTCCGGATGATGCCGAGAAACCCCGCCGGCAACTGACGGCTGATCACGGCAATAATCCGCGGCGTGTTGTAGTCGTCCTTTTCAAAGTCCATTGCCAGCAGACCCAGTGAAATGGCGTCGCGCGGCGACATGCCGGAGGCGATCTTTTCGGCAATGGGATCGGTATGGGAGCCGTTGCTGACCACTGCGTATTCGCCGGCGATGCGGACACAGTTGTAGGCAATGTACGGGCTCTTTTTCAGGTCGCCTTCAAAACCGGCGCGCGGCATGATGGAGACGGTTTCGCCTTTCTTCACCGCTTCGCGGTTCGGAAAAGACCTGGATGAGACGCGATACATGGCGGCGGCATTCCCCTGCGGGGTCATGCCGATGGCGACGATTCTGCCGATATACATATTATCAAAACTCCTTATAAATTTTTATACTCTGCACGGCTGAAAATTAAACTATAGATTGCGAAGATTTTGAGAATTGGTTCGTATTCTGAGAGGCTGCCGATACCGTGGTATCGAAGGCCTCGAAGAGTGCGAATCCAAACTCAAAAGATCGCAATCCCGCAGGTGCGGGACTGTATTTTTCCGCTTCTCATTCCGGCGATATTTATATCGCCTGTCAATCGGATCGAAAAAATCCAATCCACAATCCTATTCATCTATCGTTTAATTTTCAACCGCGCAGAGTATGATTTAATGCATCATAAACTGCAACTCCTAAAAAGAGCAATATTTCCGGATTAATTCAAGTCCAGTTAAAAATAATTTCGCGTTTTAAATTGGTCCAAAGCAGCATTTAAATACCCTTTAACCACGAAAAACACGAAAAAAGGCAAATACAGTCTCACCATAAAGCGAATGAAGTAAACCACGGGAACGCCGGTCGTCTGACCGGGATTCCAGATTTCGGGTAGGCCGTCCCGGCAGACCGTCTTTATGCCTTTCGCCTTTGCCGACTAATTCCGCGACCGCGGGACCGTTGGATCACGCCCGCCGGGCCGCCGGGGGCGGGTTGGGGGAAACAATTTTTTATTTGCGGTTCCCTTGACTGCGGGCCGGACAGTTCCGGGTTCCCCCTCGCGACCCTCCTCCGGAACTTTTAATTGACGGAAAGCAGTACGAAAGGTGAAAACAAAAAAACGGACGTCTGAACCGGCTTTTGGTTTTATCCACAAAATACATCCCGCAAAACGGGAACATTAAAAAGACCGTTTTTACCGCAGATGGCACGTAGAACACAAAGGAAAAACGGCTTTATTCGCCGTATTAAAAGCGCCAGCGGTGCGGCATATTAATAGACCTAAATTTTATAAAATATCCAGCTCCCGCGAAACAACATATTGCTCCGATACTCAAGCAGCGAAAACACAAAAGCAAAAGCTTGACACCGACATTCCTGCCGCGTTCCTGGAAAAATTTGTTAATCCTGCGGCACACTCCATGTCCTGCCAGACCCGCGGAGCCGATGGCAGACCGGTTGATGTCATTCCCGCCACGCCAGATGCCGAACCCGGTTATCATGCCGGACTCAGTATCATTGCATTCCTGAACATTATATCCGGTGCTGAAACCAGGCGACGTTGAAAACTGCTTTAGCATCAGAGCCAATTGCAAAACTCAATTTTTGCATGAATCTAGAATCTAGAATAAAATTCAAACTAAAATCCGGATTTATACTGACTGACTGAATTCTGACTACTTTTGCAATTATCTATGAAGGTTTATTACAGTGTCGGCCGGGTTACGCTATGCGCCAGGCCGTGCAACTTCCGGCCCTGTTTTACAGCCTCGGTTAATGCATCCCGGCCTAGACCTAATATCGGGATATTTTTATCCACGGTGTTCTGATAAATATATTCCATGTTGTTGTATGACGGCTGCGAAAGGTTGAAAGCGTAATATCCCGGGATATCGGCCAGCAGCGACACAAAGTGGTCAACTTTGCCGCAGGAATGCACCACCCCGCCATAACGGTTTAATAATTCCGCATCATATTTTTTCACGAATTCCAGATAATTATCCGGAGACAGATTCATGCAGGAATCCAGGCTCAAGCGAATTTTACCGCGATGTATCCAACTGTAGTGTGTGTTGAAGTCATCCTGCGGCGGAACCAGCTTGAACCATTCGTCAATGAATGAAATATAAGTGGCGGTAATCAGTTCCATAAACCCCTGAACCAGTTCCGGCGTATCATACAGGGAGATAAAAATATCGCTGCCCCAGACTACCTCGCAAATATCAAAAGGGCCTTGCAGATCCGGGTGATAAATCCGGCAGTATTTCTGCAGTTTGGGATAATCTTTTAATGCTTCAATAAAAAATTGCGCACATTCAAACACCGCCGCACCTTGTCCGGAGCGGCAGTGCGGAACACCTTCAGCAATCAGGCGTTCGATCTTCTCCTGGCCGCCGGACAGCGGAATCGAACCCGGCAGGGTATTTAGCGCACGCTCCATCATTACAACTTCCACGCCAAACAGCGAAGGCATGATGTTTGAACCATAGTTGGCGCGGATCTGCGGCACTGCCCCGATGGAGTCGGACAGCGTACCATTGACCTCGCAAAGCTGTTGCAGCAGCATCAGTTCAAAACTCTTATCTTCAATCGCGTCATTGACATTGATCTGGGGCCATTCCAGTTTTGACGGCGATTTAGTACGCGCTGGAACAAAAAAATCCTCCGTTATCTCACGGTTCCAGAACCTCCGCCACTGCGCAGTTACTTCGTCTTCAACCTCCGGATTAATCCGTTCCTCCAGATCTCCCAGATATTTCTTCAGCATTTTATCCCCTTGAATGTTTGGATTTTTGAGATACTCAATTATTATTATAATATCTCTATTTAAATACACAATAGAAAATATTGTGATAAATAGTGAACTTTTGTTACAAAGGCGGGATTTGCCAGCAACCAAAAAGACAGAGAAGTCAGAAGTCCGGAGTCAGAATAAAACCTAAAACCTAAAACCTAAAACCTAAAACCTAAAACCAGAAAAGCAGTAGTCAATTTTAAAAACGTTTAAAACATAGAAGTCTAAAACAAAGATACTAATGATACAAGCAATTAGATATTCCCGTCCGGCAGCGGAACCGTCAACCAGACTGCCGCTTAATGTGCGCTCCGCCGGCTGGCTGGTAACGGATGAACACTGGCGGCACGGAACAGGCACAGTTGACCGGATCAATGTTTACTGGGGCGTTGCCGGAATAATAAAATATACGGTCAACGGCAGGATGTTCACGACCATGCCGGATGAGTTGCTGACGTTCCCGTTCGACAGTGAAATGGGGCCTGTGGCGGAACCGTCACAAGGCGAGTTCCGCTGGTTTACGCTTGACGGACCGCTGGCATGTCAGACCCTGCAACTGCTCGGCATCAATTTTTATGAACCATTTCACGCTGGCAAATGCCCGAAAGAATTGCACCATCAGTTACTCGAGGCAATGCGTGTGCTTCTGCCTTACAGCATCTATCAGGCGGAAACACTAGCTTATGAACTGCTTACCCGCGCCGCTATGGCGCCAAACATCAAACAGACTCAGAATAACGCGACCGTAACTCAGGCGCTGACGATTATTGACGCGGAATATTCCGATCCGTATTTAAATATCAACGCGCTGGCGGAACGGCTGAAAGTAAACCGCTCGATTCTGACCAGATTATTTAAGCAGCAGTTAGGCACACCGCCATCGGCATATCTGGAACTGCAACGAATGCGGCTGGCGACGGACTTGATTGAGTCCGGTGAAACTGTTAAAAATGCCGCTTATTGTGCCGGCTATGCCGACCCCAGATATTTCGCGCGATTGTTCAAAACGCGATTCGGCATGCCCCCGTGCAAATGGCGCAATTCCCTCCAGTAATCTGTTCCTAAGCAACCACAAAGACATGGAAGTCAGAAGCCAGAAAGCAATTGAAAGTGGAAAACCGGGATATTTACCACAGAGCGCACGGAGGGCACAGAGGGAAAGACGGAGTCAGCGAATTAATGCGCCAGTGTCCGCATTAATTCGCTGAATACATGTATTATCTTCATGCGCTTCATGATGAAATATATATAGATTTTTTCCGCCCCAAAAACCTGATTTTCAAAAACGCTTACCAAGAGTATGTTAACCTTATTAATGAAGAAAGGTCGGAAGAATGAATAATTCAATCTTCAGCTCAAAAAATTGCCGACCGGGAATAGACCATCATTTGAATAACCAATGTTCAAGAGGATAGTGCTTTTTCCCGGCAGAACGATAGCTTGTTTCCGATACTCAAGCAGCGAAAACACAAAATCTAAAGTTTTGTACACCGACATCCTCTCCAGAAATCAGCCGGCCAGCATGCCGGCAACATTGTTTTTGGTGAAGTCCAGCTTGTAATCAATACTGTTACCGGATACGGCATTAACTTTGGCGTAATAGGTTCCGGCGGCAAGAGTGCTTGTAATCGTATCTTCAAGTATTCCAAGCTTGGATGATTTCTTTAACAGAGTTCCTTTGTCGTTATACAGAGACAGGTCGGCATTGCCGCTTTTCAGATCATATAAGCGTATCGTGCCTTGTACTGAAGCATCAAAAACAAATTTGTATAAATCATCGCTGTCGCCCATGCCAACCCAGCCGGTCTGTGCCGGTCCATCAACCAGCTTTGCCATTGCACTGGTATTTCCCGCCTTATCATAAGTATCCCCAGGGAAGTAATTAATTTGATTTATCAGGGTGTAGCCTGCGTCATTGACGCC
Source organism: uncultured Lentisphaeria bacterium (assembly GCA_903863035.1). Taxonomy (GTDB): domain Bacteria; phylum Verrucomicrobiota; class Lentisphaeria; order Victivallales; family Victivallaceae; genus CAIPAT01. Next base: position 130 of record CAIPAT010000285.1, on the reverse strand, counting down.
GGTCGCTGCGGCGACCTTGACGTAATATGTTCCGGCCAGCAAAGCGGCATCGCTGATGCCTTCACTGGCGATTCCTGTTTTAATGTTGCTTTTCAATACAGCGCCGGTGGAGCTCAGCAGTGACAGATCG
>CAIPAT010000284.1 GCA_903863035.1 uncultured Lentisphaeria bacterium | reverse complement strand
TGGATTTTTTCGTTCTGACTGATGGGCGATATGAATATCGTCCGAAGGATGAACGGGAAAATACGAACGCAAGAAACTCGCCGCGTAGCGGTTGCGATCTTTTGAATTTGGATTCGTACCCTTCGAATGCCTTCGATACCACGGTATCGGCGACTTCTCAGAATACGAACCAATCGTCAAAATCTGCGCAATCTATACGCAATTTTTAGCTTTACAGAGTACTAGTCCCGCGCCTGCGGGATGCCTTTAGTGGTTATGATGTCTTTTTTGGTTGCGGCTGTGCCGCGCTAAGAATTTCGTGGTTAATCAGTTTTTCCAGTTCCTATTTTAGAGCCTTTTGTGGATAAAAATGTTTTGGGAATTTCGCCTGACCGGCTTTGTTTTAAATAGTACCGCAAGCATTCCCGCAGTTGCGGGACCGCTCACAGATTGGCCGGTGCGATTCTTCTCAAGCTGGAAGCTTGAGGTACTCTAAATTTCAGCGGAGCAACATATTGTTCCCGATATATTCAAAGCAACGAAAACACTGAAAAGGATGTTCCCGGTTAAAACAAATATGAATGCGAGCCTGTAGTGATTTACGGGCACGGCCATGATGAGGGCTTATCTGAGGATAAGGTCTGGACTGGAATACCGTATTCATTTTGAAAGGCGATGCATTTACCTTTCTTTTTGCCCCATTTGATTTCATACGGCATCAGCGTTGAGCCTTGTTTGACGACCAGATCGACTTCCGACATGGAAACCGTGCGCCAGAAATAAAGTTCCGCCGGATTATCCGACAAGTCATTGCGTTTTGCAATTTCTGCAATTAGATAGTTTTCAAAAAGGCTGCCGATATCCGGACGGTTTTCGTTCAGATCAAACGCATTAAGAACCGCATTTCGGATTCCGGTATCCCAGAAGAAGATTTTCCTGCTCTTAACAACCTCCTTGCGCAGATTGGTGCTGTATGCCGGCAGGCGGAAAATGACAAAGGTCTCTTCCAGCAGATCGAGATAACGTTCCACCGTCTGACGCGCCATCTGCAGTTGTTGAGCCAGTTCGTTGACCGATACTTCAGAACCGGCCTGGTGTGCCAGCAGAGTTAAAAGGCGGCGAATCAGATCCGGGGTCTTGATAAGACCGGCCTGAAGGATGTCTTTCCAGAGATAATCCCCTGACAGTTCACGTAGAAGTCCGATTTTATCATCACTGGTCACCACTTCCGGGTAACAGCCGAAAACCATTGATTTCAGTAAAGTCACCCGAAATTGAGGTGCAAAAGCCTCTTCGATGACTGGCATCGCGTATTCTGGACGAAACCAGCTTTCCGCATCCAGAGATTCCCTGAGAGTCAATGGTGGAAGATGAATTTTCCGGTTACGTCCAGTCAGACTTTCCGCGGTCTGCGACAGAAGATTCAAACTTGAGGAGCCGAGAAGGACAATCTTGACGGGCAACCTGGAATCATACCAGCCCTTGACTATACGGGAGGTTTCCGGCTCCCGTTGTGCTTCATCAATTACCAGATAATCAGGTGAACCAAGGCTTTTCAAGCCGTCTACGGGAGGCAGTACGGAGGCCGCCTTAAAACGTGCGACATCGAACGGCACGTCAAAGTTGAGCAGCAGCATGTTTTTAGACTTTAACGCCTCATTAACCAGAGTGGTTTTTCCGACCTGCCGCGCACCGACGACAATGGCTATTTTCCCGCTGTCTATGATTTTAAGAAAAGTCGGCATTGCGCATCTTGAAATAATCATGGAAAGCTCCCCGTTTAATTTAATCTTGTTTAAAATATATATCTATATTTTGTAAAGTCAAATTAACAATATATAGGTATTATATGTAGATAGCAGAAATAATAGAATTGCAAAACGACTGGGAGGCGGGTCACACATGGGTGCCCCCGCGCTCTTGCTTTATCCGTTGGGATTTGCCCAGGCGGAAGGCACCGGGCAATAGATGCGCCGCAGATCAATCCGGGATTTTGACCCCGATGCTTAAAGTTCAGATAAACCTTAGGAGCAGTAAAGAAATAACCTTTACATCTTCGCGCTTCTCCCGAATGCCTTTGTGTTTGCCGGTTCGTTACATACCTTCAGGTATGCGCCTTACCGGCAATTCCCAAAATCTCTTCGGGATATTTCGCGAGACTTGTCAAGTTTATTTCTTAACAACTCCTAAACTATTTTAACATGGAAGAACTGTAATGGGCAGCAGAACACACCGTTTTAAGTTATTTTCAGACGACTCTTTTCGCGTCATTAACCAGACTGGCGTGCGCCAGCGGGTCGGGCTCTGCGGCGTGGATTATTTCGGCTGCTGGGACATAAATCTTTCACCCGACGGCATCCTGTATTACGCCCCGTCGGACGAAACTGGACATGCGCGCCACACCCGGCTGATTTCGTATGATTATCAGACTGACACGGCTAAAATCTGCTTTAAGGCTGAAGATGTCGTACTTCCCAGACCACGCCAGCTTCCAGTGACCAAACTCCACGAGTCCATCACCTTCCTGCCAGATGGACGAGTATTTGCCACCACGCATTCGACCGACCGTGCGCCGCAGCATCCGGAATGGATGCCGATCGCGCACCACACCCATATATGGGAAGGGTGGCCGGGCTCCACCATGTTGTGTTATGATCCCGGGACAGGCAGGACTGAGAACTGGGGTGTTCCCGTGCCGCGTGAGACAATATACGGAGCCACCTATGACGCGAAGCATAATGCAATATATATGATCGGATTTATGCGCGGACATGTATACCGTTATTCGCTTGACGACCGTTCTCTCATCGACCTCGGCAAGGCGGCCGAGTTGTATTGCTACCGGCTCCACGCCGGCCCGGACAAGCACATCTACGGCTGCACGAAATCAGGCTTTCTGTGGCGTGTCAACGTTGATACGGTCAAGCTGGAGGACTTGAACTGGCGCGTACCCGAATATCCTGACAACTATTGCAATAACACATGGTACCGCTACATGTCGCATGCACACAACCTCGACGATCACCGCATGCTCTTTTCAACATTCTGTTCAGACGATTTTTTCATATTAGACACCGGTTCGCTGAAGGTCAGTTCCATCGGGCGTAAAGCGCCTTTTGACGAGTTTGTGGATTCTATGCCGACGACCATGGGGGTGAACGAGTTTGCGATAGACAAATATGGCGTGCTGTGGTATGTCATCGCCGTTTACGCTTTCCAGAAGCCGACTGACGATTACCGCACCTATGCGATGCCGGATTATCTCATGCGCCGGGATTATCTCAACGGGCAGGAGCCGGAGTGTCTCGGCGCTGTTGGAACGGTCAGACATCTGCATGCTCAAACCTCCGGAGTATGCATTGACAAAAACCGCGACATCCTGTACATCGTGGACAGCGGCGGGCACGACGGCGGACTGAGTGTACTCTGCGTCGACCTTGAGAAATACCGTCCGCACATGCATCAGCCCGGCCCGGTTTCGGATGATATGTTCTTCCGCCCCAAAAACATGACTCCCGGGCAAATCGAGATCTTCAAGAAGCGCGGTAAAGCTACCGAAGAAACCACTGCGGCAAATCCATTCTACGCCTTCCCTGTTGAAAACATCACTCCAGTGCGTGTCTGGAGGCATGTGCCGTACACAAACATCGAAGACTCGAAAATTATCGGGCTGGTCTGGGATGAACACAATCTGCTTCATGGAATCTGCGGTGATAACACTAAATACTGTTTCACGGCAGCGGCCGACGGCAAAATGCAGGAATTCGTTCCGCTTGACAAGGTGAACTCAAAGCGCAAGGAATGGCTGTTATCCAATATCAGTCCTAAAACCTTTGAATTTGATGAGCGCGTCAAACTGCCGCATGTCGCCGGACGCCAGTATCTGGCGAAAGCCTCAGCCGTCTGCGAGTGGAACGGAGGCAGGAAAATCGTTGGAACGCGTGACGGATTACTTGCAATAATCAACGGCGCGGATGTGTATGCCCTTGGCAACGCGGCCGCCTATGGTCCGGTACGCTCGCTTTTTGCGAATAGCGACAAGCGCCGCCTGTGGGGAACCGCCGGTGATGAAGAGGATCTCGGCATGGTGTTCTACTATGATGACAAAGTCGGACTTCGCCAGCTCGGATTTTTGATTTACAACATACATGGATATTTTGACGGTCCGTCAGCGAGTAACATTCTCTCGTCCATCGCCGTGAGCGGGGATGAGAAGTTCATCGCCGTCGGCGGAGCCGACCGCATCGGCTCCATCCATATCGCACGACTGAGCTAGTACTATGTAAAACTAAAATTTCGTATAGAGTGCAGAGATTTTGAAAGTTGGTTCGTATTCTGAGAGGCTGCCGATACCGTGTTATCGAAGGGTTCGAAGAGTGCGAATCCAAACTCGAAAATTCGCAATCCCGCAGGCGCGGGACTGTCTTTTTCTGCTCCTCATTCAGCCGCTATTCATATCGCCAAATCCTGCTCGTCTATTCCTGAATTTTCAGATGTGCAGAGTATAGCCCGGGATTTTGGACGGCATGACTGTCGAGGCCGTCCATTATTGCGCGGCAGCTGTCGCGCCAGCGCGACTCTGGAATATCTTCGGTGATGCCCATGATCATGCCGTCCATCGAATCCAGTTCGTCCAGAAGTTCGACCGTCTTCTGACTGACTTCGGCATCAGCTTTCAGGTGAACGGAAGAAGGGAAATTCATCCAGATGACTTTATCCGGCCAGGCGGCACGGGCTTCCCGCAGCGTCATATCCGTGTCGGGAGCAGGAGTGAACGCTTCAATATAATCCAGCGCGGTACCGGCAACCGCTTTGGCAATAAGGCCGCAGTCGGCATCCAGATGCGTACCGATCAATTTACCATGTTTATGCATAATTTCGGCAGCTTCGTTGTAATGCTGCACATAGTATTTTTCAAATGACTCAAGCCCGATAACCGAAGGTACCACATTGCCGCCGTAGTTGGCGAAAAACGCGGGAGACTTTGCAACTATCGGATAAGTCTTCCGGCGTTTTTCCACAATAATCTCGTACAATGCCAGAATCTCGTCCCGGTTATCCATCCACTCCATACAGAAATCCTGCATGCCGATGCAATTTCCTGAAATCAGCGACTGCAGCGGTTCCAGTCCGAATCCGGCGCGGCATATCACATCCCCGCCAAACGCTTTTTCCGCGTTGATAAATGCATCATAAGACGGTTCAAATATTTCATCCTGAAACAGAAAGCGCAAAACTTTATAGTCAGCCGGAGATTTGAATAGTTTTTCATGCATCCAGGTTGTAAAACCAGCGGCTTCCTGCAGCATGGTCACACTTCCGCATGGTGTCTCATACCATGTCCTGGTCATGGTTTTACCGTTTTCAAAATATACATCATTCCTGACTTTGACATTGGGAGTATGAACCTTGAATACAGACTGGCGATTGACAATACACAATCCGCGGTTCCGCATTTCACGTTCCGCCCGGCATTGCGGAATTTTCGATTCATAGATGGTGAATGGAACAGAATCTGAATGTCCACCGCGCAGCGAGATCATAACTTTATCACATGGCGTCATAGCAACCCTCATATTGATTATATTGCTTGTTGTATTATATTATATAACGCATTATGCTTAATTAAAATGTAAAAAATTGCTTATTTATATGGATAATATTGCTGATAATAAAGATTACTCTCTGCTCTTTAACAATAGTCCTGTTTCCGCCCGGATGGGGGTGGAAATCGTGTCGCCGGGATGTCTGTTTGCCAAGACGGGTTATTTTTGCCGCGACCGGGTGAGAAAGGATTATCTGCTGCTGCTGACCATTGACGGCAAAGCCTGGGTGAAAGAAGGAAAGCGGAAAAAGATGCTCCGGAAAGGCTCGTGGTTCCTGCTGCGCCCAGGAATTGTCCATTCATACCGGGACATCACTCCGTGGTCGTTTGCGTATGTGCATTTTCATGGCAGTACGGCGGATCAGGTAATTAACGGGCTGTCATTTTTCAAACGCGAGAATCTGGGGTTCAGGCAATCCGGGAATGCGGGCAAGGAACTGTTGAGCCGGCTGGTGAACAGTGCGAATGATGTCACGATACCCGGCGAGATACTGAGAAATGCCGTGCTGCTCGAATTACTGACCTGTCTGCATTCGAACTATCGCAGCAATCAGTCCGGTTATGATCCGCTGGTCAAAGCATACGAACATATTGTCGATAACCTGGACCGGGAGCTGGAACTGCCGCATCTGGCGGAAATCACCGGCATCTCGCAATTCCATCTGGTCAGGATTTTCAAAGAAAAATATGGCTATCCGCCAATCCGTTTCATGCAGAAGCTGAGGATTGAAAAAGCCAAGGAACTGCTGCGGCAGGAACCTGACAGCCGCAAAATCTATGAGATTGCCGAGTTATCGGGATTCAAGGACCCGCTCTATTTTTCCAGAGTTTTCAGCAAGTGGACCGGGATGTCTCCGGAGAAGTTCCGGATTTACGCGAAATCTGCGGGTCCGGCCTGACCGTTAACGTTTAGCTTCCGCGAGTTTCCTGATAAAGCCGACAATGTCGTCAGGGGTCATTACATACTTTGCCGCGTTCAGTTTGAGCGCCTCATCCGGCATGCCGTAAACAACAGAACTTTCACGATCCTGAACCACCGTTTCAGCGCCGGAATTGTACAAATGCAATAATCCCTGCGCACCATCCCTGCCCATACCGGACATCAACACGGCGAGAGCCTTTGCTCCGTAGAATTTATTCATCGAATCGAAAAACACATCGACCGACGGCGAAGGCATATTAATTCTAGTGTCAGGCACAATGGAAAAAACTTTTGCCGTTTTTAATGAAGCAACGCCGCCGCCGGGGGCGATGTAAACCGTTCCCGGCTGCAAAGTATCACCATCTTTCATGCTGACCACTGGAAGCGGACTGACTTTACCGAGCCATCCGATCAGGGAATCAGAGAACCCTTTAGGTATATGCTGAATAATGCATATCGGAAACGGCAATTTAGACGGTAACATTTGCAGCATGCCGGCCAGAATCGGCGGACCGCCGGTAGAGATACCGACTGCCGCGATTTCGCAGTTGGACGCGACTGGCGTCACCGGCGCAATATAATCGGATTCTTTTCCCTTTGGTGAACTATAACGTCTGAATACTTTTACTTTTGCCATATTCCGGATAAGATTAACAAGGCTTCTCTCGCTGTGTTTATCTGCCGGCACGGGTTTTTCAATCATGGTTACCGCGCCTGCCTGCATGGCGTTAAAATCATTTTCGTGACTGCGGTTCAATGATGAAACCATTACTATCGGTATCGGGAATATCTGCAGAATGGCTTTGGTTGTTTCGTATCCATCGATGTCCGGCATATTGACATCCATGGTGATCAGGTCCGGCCGCAAATCGGATGCCATTTTTATTGCCGCGCGTCCATTGTGCGCAATGCCTATGACAGTCATATCCGGCGCCTGGGAAAAGATGCCTTTAAGGACTTCGCAATATGTTGCGGAATCATCAACGATTAGAATACGAATCATAATTACAACAGCCTTTCAATGGTTTCAAGCAGATGATTCTGGCTGAAATCACTTTTAGTTATGTACGCATCGGCACCGCAGGCAATGCCATGTTCGCGATCCTCCCTGCGGGCCAGCGAGGTAACCAGCACTACCGGCAGACCGGCAAAACGTTGATCAGCGCGAACTTTACCGGTCAAGGCGAAGCCGTCCATGCGCGGCATTTCAATATCTGAAACCAGCAGATCGATCCTGGTTCCTTCGAGCATCTTCCATGCCGCCATGCCGTCAACCGCTGTAATCACCTGATATCCGGCAGCTTCCAGAATATTGGTCAAAAGCGTTCTGGAAGTGATGGAGTCTTCGGCAATCATAATGACCGGCTGTTTGCGGTCTTTTTCCTGCTGTGCTATTTCCAGCCGGCCGTGCTGTCCGCTGATTCCGGATTTGAGCAGGTCTCTGGAGTTAAATACCGGAACCACGATGCCGCTTCCGGTTATCACTACTCCGGTAATATTGCGCACCCGCTGGAGAATGCAGCCCAGCGGCTTGACGATCATTTCGATTTCCTGAATTACCGCTTCTACAATCAATGCGGCCTTTATGCCGGCAACTGACATAACCAGCACTGGAAATGTTTCCTGGATCCTGTCTGACTGCAATTCCAGAATTCCGGACAGGTCAAATGCAGGAATTGTATCGCCGCGCACAGTGACGGACGGGACGCCTTTTATCGTACTGATGTTTTCACGTTTCAACAAGGCGGTATAAAGCAGCCCGTTAGTCGGCAGCGCAAACATCCTGCCCCCTGCTTTCAACAGGATTCCGCGCTGCGCGGAAAGGGCGGCCGGCAGCAAAATGGTAAATATGCAGCCCTGACCCGGTTTATTGTCAATCCGGATCGTGCCGCCGACATTTTCAACTTTTTCCCGGACAATCGCCATGCCCAGGCCTCTTCCAGAAAGCGAGGTAATGATTTTACTGGTGGAAAAACCGGAAAGGAAAATGTAATTAATGACTTTATCTTCGGGCAGGACATTGACGACGCCAATCGGAAGATTAAATTTTTCGGATATTTTCAGACGCAGCGTATCCAGATCTATACCGCCGCCATCATCGGAAACAATAATTTCTATTTTCTTGTCAGGGGTGACACTGACTGATAAATTAATTCCGGCCACCGGGTGTTTGCCAGCCGCAATTCTTATTGCCTCTGATTCAATGCCGTGATCGGCGGAGTTGCGCAGCAGGTGAATCAAAGGATCACGCAGTTCATCAAGTATCCGGCGGTCAATTTCGATTTCGCCGCCGCTCATGGTAAACTCAAAATCCCGTCCCGTCTCCTTAATAATCTCCCGCATCATTCTGGGAAAGCTGCCGGATAAAGACGAAAACGGCATCAGCGCGATAGTTTTCAACTCTTCACGGAATTCATCAATCATTTTGGAACATACACGGGCATCGCTCACGCCGCTGCTGTTTAACATGGAAAACTGGTGTGAAAAATGCTCGATTCTTCCACCAAGATTTTCCAGATTGCGCTCCAGCAGTTCCAGCGACAATTGAAAATTATCTTTGCCCGAAGAAGAAATGTCTTCCTGTTCCAGCGCTTTGATTTCCCGGTTTATCCTGAGCAGAATATTTTTGAACGAACGCTGCAGTTTACCCATTTCCTGCATATCGCCGCCAAGTTCATTCAACTGATTGAGGCGTTCACTGAAGATCATTTTCAGTGCAATAAGTTCATCTGATTCCTGCAGCAGCCCGTCTATTTTCTCTTTGTTAACCCGCACCGAATTACCGGCCTGGCGGTGATGTTCCGGCCGGTCTGCCGTGTCCGGCTTATCCGCAACTGCCGGTTTGGCGGCAGTTGACGAGGCAGCGGCCGGCTCCGTTTTTGGAGACGGACTCCAGGATTTTGTCTTATATGCTGAGCCTGACCGGCCCCCGCCATGCATGAAGCTGTCCATGTCCCTGCACAGCCCTTGCAGCTCAGTTATATGTTCCTGATTCTCCGGAGTTCCCATATAGCGTTCGACGGCGGCGATACCCCGCTGGAGCAAGTCAGCTATATTGGTGCTAAATTTGAGAGATTCCTTTTTTAATGCTGAAAAAACATTTTCAGCCGACTGGAAAAATGTTTCCAGCGGCAGCATTCCGACGGCGCGGGCTGCGCCTTTTAGGCTATGCACATCGCGGAACACAGTCTCAATCGCGCTGTCAAACTCCGCCTTGGAAGCTTCTTTTTCCAGCACGATCAACTGGTTCCCGATAGACAGCAGCCGCTCGCCGGCCTCTTCCCGGAAGGCGGCTTGCAGCCTTTTGCGCAGTTCTTGTTCATCCATAGCAGTAGTTCCAGTGCTGACTTAGTTGGTTTTAAACTGTTCAGTCAGCGACTTCAGTTTTGCCGCCAGATCTTTCATGCTGACAGAGGCGTATTCCAACTGCTGCACACCTTTCAGGCTCTGGTCGGTTGCGGTGCGGATACTGTCCAGCGCGACAGCAAGCTGGTCAATGCCGATGATCTGCTGTTTGCCGGAAGCGGATATCTGAGAGGTGGCGTCAGCCGATTCGGAAATACTTTCTGCCAGGGTGTTGATCGCCTCGCCTGCTGATTCGGACAGATGGACTCCGGCCTCAACCGCTTTGCTGCCGCGTTCAGTGGCCATAACAGCGCTGCTGGTTGCCTGCTGGATTTCGTTAAGAATGCCGGACACCTGTCTGGTCGATGCTTTGGATTGTTCCGCCAGCGACTTGATTTCCTGGGCAACCACCGCGAACCCCTTGCCGAACTCACCGGCTTTCGCCGCTTCAATCGCGGCATTTACCGCCAGCAGATTGGACTGTTCCGCCAGGTCATTAACGGTAAGAATAATTTCGCCGATACTCTGGGTCTGTCCGCTGAGTTTGACGATATTCTCCGCCAGCGCCATCATCTCTTCCTTGATGTTGCTCATGCCGTTGATTGCTTCACGGGTAGCTTTGTTGCCATCCTCGGAAATTGAACTGACCCGGTTGGCAGTCTCTGAAACATGCGCTGCTTTGTCCGCGGCAACATGGGTTGTCTGCTTGACTTCCTCCATCGTGGTGGAAATTTCGGTAATGGCAGTGGCGGTTTCAGTGGAATTAGCCGCCAGTTCGGATACCGCGGCGGATATCTCGACTATCGCCGTTGCCAGCTCGCTGGTGCCTTCCTGGATTTTTGACGTCTGCTCGCGCAGCGAGAAAAGCATCCGGTTGAAAGATTCAATCAAGACGCCGATTTCATCATCGCGTTTAACATTTTCTATTTCGACCGTCAGGTCGCCATTGGCCAGTTTGACTACTTTGGACGTAAGCGCGAGCAGCGGTTTAGATACCGATCTTGCGACCAGAAAACCGAGCAAGCAGGCGATCAGGCCTAGAACCAGACTGGCGATGATGATATTTTTAATAATCGCATCTACCGGCGCTTTAATTTCATGAGTTTCAATTTCCGCAAGGACCGCCCAATTCAGGTCATTGCTGATTTTCTTTAAATCCACTTTGCCATAAGCGACAAGCGCTTCGGCATCATGCGAATTAACCATGAAACCAGACTGCGCTTTTTCAGCCTTGAACACATCATCCAGCATTTTATCTTTAACTTTGATTTTCATGATGCTGGGAATATTTTCCAGCTTGCGTTTACGGCAGCTGGTGCGCATATAGCCATCATCTCCGATAATAAAAGACTCTCCTGTCTTGCCCAGACCGGTCGGATCAAGCATAATGTTATCCATATGGGAAAGATTAACCAGCAGCAGTAAAACACCTGCTGTCTTGCCGTTATGCACGATTGGACATCCGGCAAACATTGCCAGACTTTTTGCCGGCGGATAGTCGATGTAGTCAAGAAATTTAGGTTTATCGTCTTTAATGACTTTCTTGCAGAACTCTTCAAGTTTGGAATTGGGAAAAGCTTTAATGACTTCGTCCTTGTTGATACCCAGAGTATATACAGGGGCATTTTTTTCCGTTGAATAAATGATAAAGCCGCAATGTTCGCCTTTGGAACTAAGTATTTTCAATGCGGCATCAGTATTTGACGAGTCGAAATTCGGTTCTGAGAACAATCCGACAACCCTGCGCTGGCTTGCAGCGAATTCTGAGTCTCTCAACGCGCTTTGCAAGTGATCAATCACTGCATTTGTCCTGTCGCTTCGCGTCCCGTCAAGCCCGTCCGCCAGTTGTTTTAACAGCGCGTCCTGGGCCATCCATATTCCCAGGAATGTCGTCATTGCCAGGGGAATCAGCGTTACGCCCATTACCAATAATACCAGTTTACGATTAATACTTCCGGTTATGAATCTAAACATAGTACCATCTCCTTGATAGATTATATTTTTACAGATGCTTGCTTCCGGCAATAATTGTTAACTAAAACTTATCTGTCTCACACTATATAAACCTGTAAAAGCAAATACAAATTGCATTCAGGTAAATTTACATAAGTTCTTCGCCCGGTTCCGCATCGATTATAATGGATTTATCGTTGCGGATTTTTTCATAATCCAGAATGATCAACCGGTCGGCGGTAATATTTTTCAGCCATTTGGGCAGCGCTTCCTGCGCGGTGCGATGGTCTGCTTCCTGTATCTCATCTTTGAATACAGTCCGCTGACCGATAAGTTCATGTATCAGGATACCGCATTCAAATTCATGGTCGCCGATTACTGCCGCCAGCTTGCGGGTCTCTGTTCCGGCATCGGGCAGATTGAAAAGCTTGATCAAATCCAGGACAGCGACAATTCTTCCGCGAAGATTGATTATCCCTGCCAGCCATGCGGGAGTGCATGGAATCATGGTCAGGGTATTGGCTTCACAGACTTCCCGCATAAAACCGCACTCTATGCCGTAATGTTCATTACATATTCTGAACACAATTACGTCAAATGCAGCCTCGCGGTCTTTACCTGTCGGCGGTGCCGCCAGCGCCGCCGCCCTGGCGCGCAAGATCTCCTGTTTGCGTTCATGCTCCAGTTCTTTTTCTTTTTTCATGATATCCTTTCGTTGCGTCTGAAAAGACTATTTAAAAATAAGTTCTAAAATTCTAACGTCCGGTCCCGCGACCGCGGGATCTAAGGAGCTGTCAAGAAATAAACTTGACAAGTCCCGCGAAATATCCCGAAGTGATTTTGGGAATTGCCGGTAAGGCGCATACCTGAAGGTATGTAACGAACCGGCAAACACAAAGGCATTCGGGAGAAGCGCGAAGATGT
>CAIPAT010000283.1 GCA_903863035.1 uncultured Lentisphaeria bacterium | reverse complement strand
TCGCAACTTTATCCTCACGCGTTAGCCAGTGGCTAGTGATTAGGCTACATACCTGAAATGGACAATTGGTATGGACGAAACATTTCATTCGTCTAGTTTAGTGATACCTTACCTGGACACACGTTCAATGAGTGTGAAATTACTTTGTTGCCAACTTTTTTTCATCCTGCACCTCCTGCTGTTTGATTTGTATAAAAGGTTTACAGACCTAAACCGCTCCAGAGCATAAATTGCAGTATTTTGAAATACGATTACATCCTTTATATATTCATAACTATTCTTACAAAGTATACAAATATATACAAATGTCTAATAATAGAATAACAGATTGCGTCTGATTTGTCAATACCTGAATTCAAGAAACTGTAAAAAAGGTTGAAACTGAAAACTCAATAAGTCACATATCGCTGATTACCAACACTACGATATTCTTAAATATTCCGGATAAATAAAGAATCTCCTTCCGCCCATCCTATCCCCGCCGCAGGCAACGTGGTATTACGGACGGACTTCCACGCCCTGCGGGCGGTCCGGAGATTCGAAAACCAAAGCCAAGACAAAGAACAAAGTCGCCCACAGGGGCGAGGTATTGAACCCAACGGAATAAAATGTGGTATAGAGAAACGAATGTAAAAGGTCTACGACCTCGTCCGAATAAACCTTTTCGCATCCCCAGCATCTTTCAAATCCAATATTTAATACCGAATCGCAATCTTAAAGCAAGTAAAGATTACGAATCGGTATTAAGTGCGGTTCGATTTATTGTATGGGAACTCATAATTCCGGGATCATGAAGAAACGCCAGGATGTGTGAATATCCAAAATGTCGGAACATGCCAATATTTTTTAAATTTTAAAAATATGATGTAAAAAGGGGGTTGACAAAGTTCTACAATGCGTTATAATATTACCAACATATTCTAATATACGGAATTTACTGATATGAATAATACGCTCCAAAATGGTTTTATGCTGCTGGAGTTCATGGCGGAAAGTGCCAATGAATGTTCCGTCAAGGAATTGGCCGAACATTTCAAGTTGCCGAACAGCCATATCTGCCGTTTACTGAAAACATTGGCGGAAACTGGTTATGTGCAGCAGATTCCCGGCTCCAGGAAATATCGTATCAGTTTGAAAATATTATGTCTTTCCAACGCCAGGCTGCTGAAAATAACATTGCGCCAGAAGGCTCGTCTTTACTTACAAAAACTGGCGGTCAAACTGGGCAATCCGGTATATCTCACCGCGCCGTTCAACGGACGGTCCATCACCATTGATACATTTTTCCCGGAAAACACAGCCGGTGATGCCGGGCTGGCAATCGGGGCGGTGCACCTGCCAAACTGTCACGCCTGCGGCAAGGTCTGCGCCGCATATCTGCCGGAAGCTGAGCTTGATGGATTTTTAGCCGGAATGGACTGGACCGCCCGCACTGTTCATACGATTACCTCGCCGGAAAGCTTTAAACAGGAACTGGCAAAAATTCGGCAGGAGAGAGTAGCCACTATCGTTTCAGAAAACCAGTTGGGACTCGGTGCGGTTGCCTCGCCGATTTTCAATGCTGCCGGCGAACTGGCCGGCGCGGTCGGTGCGGTGCTGCCAGGCGAACGTTACTGGACCGATGAATTGTGGGAAAAATTCAAAACTGAGACCAGGAATACGGCGGAATCAATTTCGTTTGCCATTGGCTGCCCGCTGCCGGAATGATTTTTAGAATTACGATAACACATTATCGTTTTGATACTTAAAAAGTTATTAAGAGTAAACACCCAACAAGGAGTTGTACATGAATGCCGCAGAAGTCAAAAGTATCGCAAAGCAGTTTGGCGCCGATCTGGTCGGAATCGCACCGATAGAACGTCTGGCGCATCTGCCGAAGGAACAGAACCCGTTGTCAATTTTCCCGCAAGCTAAATCAGTGATTGTAATCGGCCGGCGTATCCTGCGCGGTTCGTTACGAGGGATTGAAGAAGGCACGAACTTTGACGGCACCTACGGCGCATTCGGCTTCCGCTACCTTGAAGATAATTTCCTGGCAAAAACCACTTACGACCTGACCTGCTGGATCGAAGCGCAGGGTTTTGAAGCCGTCCCGCTATTTTCCTATGACCACGACGGCAGCATCCAGGCCGTGCCGGTGACTCCCGGCAAGCCGGCACCAAATGTTTATCTGAAATGGCAATTGTCAGCCCATGCGGCCGGTCTCGGCGAAGTCGGCCTGGGCGGGTTCTTCCTGACCCCCGAATTCGGCCACCGTCAGCGTTTCGCCACGCTGCTGACCGATGAAGAACTGGAAGCCGATCCGGTATTGCCCGCCAACTCCATCTGCAAAGACTGCCGCGCCTGTATTGATGCATGCCCGCTGAAAGCATATTCCGGCGCGACTCATAAGGAAGGAACTCCGGGCAACGAATCCGAGGTTGCCGATTACGATGCCGCCGTATGTGCGAAATGCCAGAACGGTGCCTGGATTCTGCCGGGACGGTTTGACCATGTCGACCGCTGCGCGTCATCCTGCGGCCGCGAATGTCTGGTGGCTTTGGAGAAAAAGGGCGCATTATCCAACAAATTCCAGAATGAATTCAGAAAGCGCAGTGTCTGGAAAAATGATGTTCCCGGACGCGCCAAGTAACATACAGGAGCGAAAATCATGAGTACACAACTGACATCACAGATGATCAAGGATCTGGCGAAAAAGATCGGTACGGGCGGAGGCGGCGTGGATGTCGTCGGCATCGCCAACATCGAACGTTTTGCCGAAGCTCCTGAACGCATGCATCCGAAAAATATTTTCCCGGATTGCAAGTCCGTAATCTCCATAGTCCAGCCGATTCCGCGAAGCACTTATCGCGGCATCACGGAAGGCACCCACTGGTCCAATTACACCTATTATTCATATAACCGGCTGAATACGCTGTTCCGCCCGATGGTCACCTATGAACTGGCCAGGCTGATCGAGGACTGCGGCTTTGAGGCGGTTCCGGTATTTCCCGGTGTCCCGGAAATGTATCCGAACAATCCCGAGCCGGTAGCGCCCGGACGTCCGGTTCCGGATGTCAATATCAATGTGCGTATTGCCGGGGTCGCCTGCGGCCTGGGTGAAATCGGCTGGTCCAAGGTGTTCATTCATCCCGTTTACGGACCCAGAGTCCGTTTGGGAACCATTCTGACTGACGCGGTGCTGGAACCTGACCCGTTGATTAAGCCCAAAACATTGTGCAAACATTGCATGAAGTGCGTGCCGGACTGCCCGGGTAACGCGATACCCAGAAAAGGGGACCGGCCGAGTATTAAAATTCACATTGACAGACAGGAATACGAGTGGGGCGACGTTCACATGGGCCGCTGTACCGCCACGCATCACGGCATCAATTACAAAGCCTCGCCGTTCCTAAAACGCTATTTCCCAGGCTTCAATCTGGATGTAACCAAAACAGAAATGTCGGAAGAGCTGGCATACCGGATGACTTACACTATGGCGCAAGCCAACTGGTACCGTCAGAATCCTGAATTCCCGAGCAATGATCTGAATCCGTTCTACAAACAGATAATGAATCATGTCGGTTATTTTGCGGTTTGCGGTGCCAAGGGCTGCATCCGTGCCTGCATGGAGTTTCAGGAAAAGGCTAAGAATATCGAACAGCATACATTCAAGACCCCGGTATTCCCCGGTCCCAAATGGGAATTGCCGCCGCCTGAAGCCGATGAAACCGGCGGGATTGTCGAAAAGAAGAAGTTGAAGGAACTTTTTCAGGACCCTGACTTGGATGCCGGCTGCTGGAAATAATACACTATAAAAAAAGCTGCCGGACAATATTCAGAAATGAACATGTCCGGCAGTATTTTTTTTATAGTTAAATCAGTCCGCGAAAGCGGCACGGATTTTTTCAACACATTGTTTCAGCGCGGGAACCGGATTGGCGGCATCGCCCTCGTATTCCAGCGTGACATAGCCGTCGAAGTCAATTGACTTGAGAAAATCGGCCAGTTCTTTCAGTTTCAGGTTGCCGGTGCCGACCACCACGTCCTCCGGATTTCCGGCTCGGTCGAAGATGAAATCCTTTATATGCAGACCGTAAAGCCGTTTCTGGTATTTTTTTGCGATTTCCACCGGATCAAAGCCGCTGTCGAGCATCCAAGCGGTGTCCAGGCATAAACCGATCCGGTCGCTGCTTTTCGCCAGCAATGCGTCGATGGCCCATGGCGCGCCCAGCCGGTGATGTCTGCCGTGGTTATGCAGCGCAAGTTTCCTGCCATATTCAGCGGACAGTTTTTCGGCGACAACCAGTCCGGCATCATCCTTAAAATCAGCAGACAGCGTCTTGAAACCGGCAAGTCTGGCAATTTCAAACGCCGGCCGGGCCTGCGCTTCATCCGAACCGAAACCATGTACCCCGAATGCGGAAACGGCAATTCCGGCCGCCTTGTAAATATCCAGCGTCGGCGCCGGATTATTCATGTCAATATGCACACCGCAGAGTTCCAGATGGTTGACACCGCATTCCTGCAAGGCGGCAATCAACTGGGCCGCTTGTTTGAATTCCCGGAAACACCAGCTTTGGATAGCCAGCCGTGAAACGATTGCTTTACCTGTGGTCATAATTGTTTTCCTTTTATTTATTAAATTTTTGTCCAGTCGAAAATTACGGTAGTATATTCATCTTTACGGTACATCAGGCCCTGATAAACAGCCTGGCATTCCGCCGGGTTTACCAGATGGGTCAACAACGGTTTGACTTTGAGTTTGCCGGATTGAATCAAGTCTTTCAAAATATTACAATTTCTGGTCAAACTGTGCTTGCTGCCGCGTTCCGGACGGGTCGGGTAACGCCACTCCAGCGCACCTTTTACCGTCACGCAGCCGTGATCCCATAAATGGGAATAGTTCAGGAATTTAGTCAAATCGCACTGATATTCACCGCGCGGCGATCCGAGCAGTACCAGTTCGCTGCGCGGTCCGCCTAGTTTCGGTGCCTGTGCCGCCACTGCCGGCACCCCGGTAGCTTCAATAATAATATTGGCTTTGACTCCGCCGGTCAGCGCGAGCAGTTGTTCAAGTACGTCGCCTTTGGACGGGTTGATGGTTTCGGCAATTCCGCAGGCACGGGCCTGTTCAAGCCGGTGTTCGGCCAGATCAATGCCGATGACTCTTGCTCCGGCCAGTTGACAGAGTTGCGCCGCCAGATTGCCGATGGCGCCCATGCCGTAAACTACGACAATATCGCCAAGTTCCGGCGGAGAAACCCGGAGCGCGGTGATTGCCACCGCCGCCAGACGGATAAACAGCAGTTCAGGCAGATTGCCGGCCGCCGGCAGTTTAACCGTGACATTGTAGTCTGAGCTTAAATCCACCGATGAAAATTCGCGATGCGGAGTGTAGGCTAAAACTGTTTCTCCAATTTCATAATCGGTTACGCCTGCGCCCAGCGCGCTTATTTTCCCGACCGCCGCATAGCCAAGGTTGAACGGCAGCGGCGCCCAGCTTTCCATCCCTTGATAAATTGCCAGCTCGGTTCCCGGACTGACCAGTGAATAGAGCGTTTTGATTTGAAGATGATTTGCTGGCGGCGGCTGTTGCGGACTGTCCTGCAATGCGGCTTGTAACTTTTCCGTGATAATTATGGCTTTACTGTTCATTTGGTTCTCCTTGTAATAATCCTGGTTTAAAATATATTATAACTTTAAGCCGTAAAATATCTTTAGCTGAAATTATCAAAATTTGTCTGAAATTATGATTTTAAATGAATTATCACCATATGTGCGGAAATTAACAATAAATGCATCACGCGGACTTACACCGGCATTTATTGATCCGGAACATGTCTTCACCTACCTTAAATCAGGTCACGGTTTTTTTATTATGGCGGATATGCAGTACGCTGTTCAACCCGGCGACCTGATAATTATACCGCCTTACCTTTTGCACATTATTAACTGCTGTAAAAATGAACCGCTGATTCAATATGTCATTCACTTCGACTTGCAGTTTGATTCAGACAGGCAGGGCAGTCTCCCGCTTGAGGAAGGGATGAATTATACCCGTTATTGCGAGTTGTACGGCAATTTCTTTGTTGATTTTCCAGCGGTAGTCAGCGTGCCGCCGCCGGAACGACGCCGTGTTGAAGAAACTATCCGGCGGATGACTGACGAGTCAAGACTGCAGACGCTTTATTGGGAATTGACGCTGAAGTCAGGCATGCTGGAACTGCTGAACATTTTCCTCCGGTGCAGCGAATTGAACCGCACTGCGCCGCGCCGCGCCGGCTGCAAGACCTGGCCGAATCTGGAACGGGCTTTGCAATACATTCAGGCGCACTACAGCGAACCGCTGGACCTGGCGGCGGTGAGCCGGGAAGCGGGACTGTCGCTGAACTATCTCTGCCGGGTGTTCAAGGATTACGCACACACTTCAATTCACCAGTATATCAATACGGTGCGCCTGGTCGAAGCTCAGCGCCGCATTGCAGCAGGCGAATCCGGCTTTAAAGTGATTGCTGCGGAATGCGGTTTTTCCAGTGTGCATCTGTTCAGCCGTATTTTTAAGGCAATTTCCGGACAGACCCCTTCGGAATACCGGGATAAAATCCAGTCTGCAGGCAAGCATTAAAAAAAGATACTTCAGGCGAACCTGAAGTATCTTTATCTTCGACTTGTATTTCAAGCAGGAATCAAACTATTTCTTTGCCTGCTTTTGGCCCGCAGGGCAGCTTCTGAGGCATGGCTCCAGAATGCAGGTACGGGATTTCATAATCGGGTCCTTCTGGCTGCATGCATCCGCAAGCTGTTCAATCGTAATTTCACCTTTGGGAATTTTCGGATTGGTGATGCTGCCGATGATTGCCGGGCCTTCGTCAGGATGCAGGCTGTAGCGTTTTGCCCAGTCGCAACGGAAGCGCGGAATAACCGGATAGTCAACCGTAATGCCGGCGACATCCAGCTTGACGCTCTTACCTTTGATTGCTGTCATCGGACATGCTTCAGCACAAATTTTACATTTGCGGCAGACTCCGAACGGTTTTGACGGCTGATCGTAAGGTAGTTCGGCATCGGTGACAATACATATCCGCCGTTGATGCGGACCGTGTTCAGGGGTCAGGAGTGCGCCGCTGGTACCGATTTCGCCGATTCCGGCAGCAACCGCTTCCAGGGCGCTGCAACGCATATCCGGCAACGGTCCGCGCGGAGAATCAGTATAAGAACCGGCCCCCAGCAAATTTTGAGTGATCATCGACTTGTAGCCCATTTTGTCAAGATAAGTGGCTATTTCAAAAGCCGCGAAAATCAGCTCACTGGCAGTCTGGAACTGATGGTAGTTGTAGCAGCCGATCTGCTGGCTTTTCTTTAACCCGGCATTCCGGATGAGTTCATCCGGATAGTGCATGCCCAGCACGATAACTGATTTGGCGCCTTTGACAAAGTCTGATGGTTTGCGGATCTTCAAGTCCTCGTCAATAATTTTCGGGATGTATTTGCCATGATAACTCAATATTTTATTGTCGTCAATGATTCTCTTGCGCAATTCTACGGGGTCTACGATTTTTTTCAACTGCTCGGCAACCGGATTCAACGCTTTGGCCGACGTGGCGCCGAACATGCTTACCAGATTGTTCTCCGCCATTATTTCCAGTTTTTGGCGCAATACTTTGCCTGACAGTTTTTTCGGAGTGTCCTTTTCCAGTTTGCCGGAAAGCCGGTTGGATGAATCGACCGGAGCGCTGGTGGTAATTACCCCGATCATTTGATTAGCTCCGAATTCAGGAGTGACAAACACGCCTTTCTCGATTTTGCCGAGATCGGTCATCGCAGCCAGTTCATCGCTGAGATTGGGGTTATAGGGATTGCCGGTATTGGAAGATGCACTGTAGCCGTAATCCTCAATCATTCTGGCCAGACGTATCAGGTTGCGGTGCATTTTCTGATGTGATGCAAAATCATAGGCCTGATGGCATTTCTGGATAAGTTCAGCATTTTTGGCTTCCGGCGGAACCTGGAACGCGAATGCAAACACCGTTTTGACGCCGGGTGCTTCCTGCACTGCAAGTTTACCGGCTTTCGTATTTGTCTTCAGCGGAGCAACTGCCACCAGGTCAATACCGTAAGATACTGCACGGGCAGTAACATCATCACGCATTTTGCGCAAGGTAGGCATGGAATCCGGATACCGCTGGTTAATGCGGTTCTGAGCGATCATCTTGCCATCGCGGCCGAAACTGGGTTTATCAGTGCGTAAATGTGGAGGAATACATACTTTCTGACATACTCCGCGTTCATGTCCGCGGATGCCCTTAGTATGCATTTCATTTAAAATTACTTTCTCGTCAATGTGTTCACCAGTTTTCAAGGTATCGGAATTCAGGTCAAGATTGAAATGTTCCGCCCAGGCGCAGCGCCAGATATTTTTATTGGCATATTTGTAAGTTTTACCGCCGATTTCGACCACATGCGGTTTTTTAGAATTAAAATCCGTCTTCATGGCGCGGGAAGGGCAATGCTTGATGCATTCACCGCACATGTCGCAGAGCGGCGGCCCGTCATACATCGGAGTCGGAACCAGTTCGGCATCGGTGACAATCGAGATAAAGCGGCAGCGGCTGCCGAATTCAGGGGTAATAGCCAGGCCGGACCAGCCGATTTCACCCAAACCGGCCGCGACAGCGGCATGCATATGGGAAAGATCGGGAGCGAACAGGCTGGGAATGCCTTCATATTCACGGTAACGCCAGATATTCGAGCTGACGACCGCAATCGCCTGATGCCCGTGATCGTTCAGCATCCTCACAGTCCGGTATCCGACACGGTCAAGCAGCGAGTTTTGATCCATCCAGCCGCCGGGACTGTGATCCTGAGGTTCCGGTTCACCGCCCATTTCAGTCCAGGTGTCGGTGATATGAATGGCTGCGACAACGACTGTTTTAGATTCGGGCAGAATTGCCTGGGGACTTAAAAGATAGGGGGCGTTCTTCCAGCGATCAACCGGACCGAAACCAACCAGATCCATCCCGTAGTTCAACATTTCCGCTTTTACTTTTTCCGTCAATACCCTGTTCATTTTTCTTCTCCATTATTTTGGAAGCAGTTAACAGTATTGCTGTATTTGTTTTTTCCATATTGTGGAAATCAGATTACTTAATCTACTAGCTACAATATCAATAATTGCTTAATATGTCAATATAAATCCTGAAAATATCTCAATAAATTCCATATTATGGAATTTTACTGATTAAATGGTAATATCATGTAAAAAAATCATACTGCCTTTTATATTTCTGAGATTTCCGCGGCGGCGCGGCGCAAGGCGGAAAGAATTTTTTCTCTGGTCTGCTGTTCACACCTGAATGCGGGGGAGTAACAACCGACAGCGCCAAGCATCTGTCCGCGGTTGTCATTCACCGGCAGGGCAAAGGCATTGATCCCGCTGCGATCCGGCAAAATCAAACACTGGCGCTCTTTACGGATCTTCTCCATATCCCGTTCATAGCCCGGCCAGTTTTTATCCGGGGTGCCATAGTTCTTGACAATCAGCCGGTAATCTTCAAGACCGGCGAACGCAACCAGTATTCTGCCGGTGGGCTGATTATAAATACTGGCGGCGTCAACCACCTGCTGGTCGATCCGGATAGCCTGAAGCATCGGTTCAGTGCGAATCAGCACTACGCGTTTCCCTCCGTGCAAAGTGACAAATACCATAGCTTCGTTAATTTCGGCAGTATAACGTTCCAGTAAGGCAGACAGCGTTTCCTTGAATTTATTATTTTCCACCTGATTAAGCAACCCGATACGGCGACTCTTAGGGCCGGCAATATAACGTCCCGCCGCATTCTGGGCGACATAGCCGCATATGGACATGGTTTTCAGCAGATTATGCGCGGTGTTGGCCGGCAGTCCAAGACGGCTGGACAGCACATTCAATTCGATTCCCCGCATTTCAGGATCGTCGAAAACCAGCAGCGAAAACAAATCCAGCGCTTTTTTAACAGATTTTACCGGAACATCAGACATAGTATTTCCTGTAGTTGAACGCATTTTAACTATTGAAATAATAGGTTTGAAAAGCGATGAAGTCAATATTAGACCTGACAGAAATATCGCTTTTTTTACATCATAGGGGTTAATTCACAGATGCTAAGGAGCTGTCAAGAAATAAACTTGACAAGTCCCGCGAAATATCCCGAAGTGATTTTGGGAATTGCCGGTAAGGCGCATACCTGAAGGTATGTAACGAACCGGCAAACACAAAGGCATTCGGGAGAAGCGCGAAGATGT
>CAIPAT010000282.1 GCA_903863035.1 uncultured Lentisphaeria bacterium | reverse complement strand
TCGCAACTTTATCCTCACGCGTTAGCCAGTGGCTAGTGATTAGGCTACATACCTGAAATGGACAATTGGTATGGACGAAACATTTCATTCGTCTAGTTTAGTGATACCTTACCTGGACACACGTTCAATGAGTGTAAAATTCTTTTTCATGTCCGGTTCCCTTTTCTGTTGTTAATATTTTATACTGTTGTCAATGAATTTACCGGTGAAGTGCAGCTCTGGCGTATCATCAACTCGCCATGCAGCAGTAGCTGTGTCTCAGGAACTTTGCATCCGCCTTTCAATATTTTTATCAATTCGGCAGCACGGGTTCCAATCAGTTGCCGTGGCTCAATCAGGATGCTGTACGGATGCCGGCTGTCCATATTGAACTGGTCGGTTTCTCCGAAGATGATCACGGAAAGGTCTTCAGGAATCCGGATATGCGCAGTTTTAAAATATTCCATGAATTCGTTAGTCAGTGTACTGGAAAATATCAAAGCTGTGGTGTCCGGGCAAACCGCAAAAGCATGCTGGATTTGTTCGTTTTTCATGGTCTTGAATTTTGCGGTAAAAACGTGATTTTCCGGACGCAACATACCTGATTTGCGCAGTTCGTTGACAAATAATTTTTGTCTAGCCGCAAAAATCGGAGCAGGGTTGTCCAAGTCGTAAAACATAATTTCTGAATGTCCGATACCGCGCAAAAATTTCACCGCTTCCCTGATACCGGAGGCACAATCAAACGCGATGCTTGCCACACCCGCGATCTGGCGGCTGATCGTAACCTGGGGAATGCCATCATCCCGTAACGCTTCAATAATCGAATAATTTTCTGCATTAGGGCGTTCCCAGATAATCCCGTCGAATTTCAAATTCTCGTATTGTGAACGCAACTGGCTCAAGGTTGCCGCCTCTTTTTTAACTTCAAACTGGCACTGGTGCGTATAAGCATAATCTGCAACGCCGGAAATCAGTTTACGGTCGTAAATGGAATCCGGAACAGGAGCAATTATGACTAGAATCTTGGTCAGACGGATCAGTTCCGGGGAGCGGTCTTCCGGTGGTACAATAAAAGTACCGCGTCCGTGTACTTTACTCAACAACCCCTCGTCCACTAATTTCTGCAAAGCTTTCCTGGCTGTGTTCCGGCTGATCCCATACATCTGTGACAGCTCGGTTTCAGTTGAAATCGGTTCGGAATATGAAAGCTTTCCGCCAAGAATAGATTTACGGAGATCTTCCTCCAGCTTGGAGTAAGCTTTCAAATTCAGTGTTTGACGATTACTGATCATGGTTGTTCATTATTGTTTATATTGTTGTTCATAGTTGTTTAATTATATTATATATCATTCTCTATATTATGTCAACACTTCAATGCTAAAATAATTCGAAAAAACAATAGAAATAAAGTTAAACCTTTTCGGAAAGCTTTGCCTGCAAGTCAAAGATATTGTCACAAAGAAACGGGATATTAATTATTCAAGATGCCTGTTGCACAGTCTTATAGCAGTTACCGCGTCTTCGGGTGAACATTTTTCCGGATATTGCCTGCTGATTACGCATTCGGCGAAGTACTCCAGCTCTTTTAAATAACCGGATTTCTCCCCGGACATATCTTCAATCGTAAGATTGTCTGCGGTGATAATTTTAACTTTCCCCGGTTCAAAAGAATTGTAAATGATTGCGCCATTTTCAAAAATACCGGAATAGCCGCATTCGAACGGACGTTGCGGCGGAAAACAGTTGCCGCCGTCAACAATGGCGATAACGCCGGACGCCGGATATTCCCATACCGAATTAACATAACCGGTATTGAACGTTTCCGTCAGCAACCGGGAATTCAAGATTCTTTCCGGCTGCCCGAGCGCATAGTTCAGGAAATCAATATCATGAATCAGCAGATCAAACAATGCGCCGCCGCAGGTCGCCTTCACCTGCTTTTCCTGCCAGCAGCCCCAGGACGGTTCGCCGGAGATTCTGGACATCTTCAGCCTGCCGAGACGCTTATCGGCAATCACATTTTTAAGCAGTTCATATTCAGGAAAGAACCGGACGCAGTGCGCCACCATGAATGTGCGCTGTTTGACTTTCGCCAGACGGATCATTTCCTCCGCCTGCCCGATATCAAGACAGATTGGTTTTTCAAGCAGGACGTGACAGCCGTGCTCCAGGCAGAGCCGGGTTATTGAGTAATGCAGAAACGTCGGCAGGCAGATTATCGCGGCATCAGGCTTTATCTCAGTCAAGCACTTTTCCGTATCATTGAAATAAAGTATCCGGCTGATTTGTTTCCCGTCAATCAAGCCGGTATTGAAATTGCCGCCGGACGACTTTAAAACTTCTTCCAATGGAGTCCGGTCTACGATTGCACAGAGTTCCATCCCCCGTGTCTTGAAAATATTAATTGCATGGATCTGCCCCATGAAACCGAATCCGATAATTATTGTTTTCATCATAATCCGGCGTTGCTCCAGTCAATGATTATTCCCATGTCTTTTGAACGGTCTTTCAACAGGTCTCCGTATATCTCCGCCGCATGAGTGTAATCTACTTTACGGCTGATCATTCTCTCTGCATCAACTTCCCCGTCTCCGACCATGTCGAAAAACATTTCCACGTGACGCTGCATGGTCCATGGATTGTCCGGGGTCGCCACCGCCGGATGAGAGAAATTATGCGCCCCGATGATCGTGAAGCTTGGATTGTTGCACAGGTCATGAAAGTCAAAAAGTTTTTTTTCCCGCGGACTGCTCAGAATCACAAACCGTCCCTCGGGACGCAGTGCCGCAAATTCCGACGGAATCAGGCCGCCATTACCGGTGACTTCGAATACGGCATCCGCCAGTTTTCCTTTATTGTGTGCTTTAATGATTTCAATGATATCGCCGCCGTGACTGGTATTAATTTTTACGATACCGTTGTCATCCGGCAGCACATTCAAACGATATTCTGAAACATCCACGGCGAATACCGGCCTGGCGCCGCACCTTCTGGCGAATATTGCCGTAAACTGTCCCAGCAGTCCCAATCCGTATACAACAACGCTTTCGCCCCATTGCACATGGGAACGGCGTATTCCGTTCATCACTATTTCCGCAATGGTGAAGAATACCGCGTGTTCGTCTGGGATATCGCGCATGACGGGATAGAGATTTTCACTTTTCTGTATGGAATAAGCCGCATGCGGCCCCCAGGTGGCAAACTTTACGCCAAGCATTTTTTTATCTGCACCCTTTCCAGCTTCAACCACGGTTCCGATGTTGTTATATCCGGGATAGTACGGAAACTTGAAATATTTTTCCCATACTGAGCCCGGCGGGTATTCACCTGTAAACGCGGTCATTTCCGTGCCAGTGCTGACCATGGTGCAACTACTTTTAATTAATACTTCGCCATCGCCTGGACAAGGAATATCCAATTCTTCGATAACGGCTTTTTTAGCTTCAGGAAATACTACAGCCGGATTATTTTTCATTCTATAACTTATCCCTGTGTAAATTCAATTTGAATTATTCTATAAATTAGTATACATTGTTAAAAGCAGTTAATTATCCTCAAAAAAAGCAAAAAACTATGCAAAAAAAGTCAATAAAAGCAACAGCAGGGTTCTACGATCCGATAAATCTGCCTAAAGATTTTCCGGTAACCTATCCGGTTTTTCGTACTCCGCCGCATTCTCCGCATGTGCATAATTGCTGTGAAATCGGTTTTTGCCGTTCAGGAGCTGGAATTTTTATAGTCGAGGATAAGATATTTTTATGCCGTTCGGGAGATGCCATTTTCATAAATCATCAGGAATTTCATCTCCTGGAAAATGCTTCCCCGATGAATTCCGACTGGAAATTCATTAATTTTGATCCTGCGGCGCTTCTTGCCGGATGGCTGCCGCCGGAAGAACACGCGCTGGATGTATCCCGTTTAAGCGGCCGGAATTTCCCAAATGTCATTCATGAGAAAGAGCATCCTGAAATCACTCTGGCGGTACACCGTCTGGTTACAGAACTGGAAAGCACAGATTCAGGGTATCATTCAGCAGTGAGGGCATTGGTATGGTATTTGCTGGTAATGCTTCAGCGTCTGGTTCCGGCAGCGGATAATTGCGCGGAAAAAAATCCGGCGGAAATTGAACGGGTATATCCTGCGCTGAAATATATTTCCACTCATTATGCGGAAGCTGTGGACATTCCCAAACTTGCTGAATTGTGCAAATGCAGTCTTTCCACTTTTCGGCGATTATTCTGCCGGAGCCTGGGTTGTATGCCTTTGGAATATATCAATGAATTCAGATTAAAAGTAGCGACGGCTATGCTAGCTTCAACCAGCCGTTCAATTCTGGAAATTGCGCTGAGCTCCGGTTTCCCGACGTTGTCGAATTTCAATCGTCTGTTCAAAGCAAAATTCAATAAATCTCCACGCAATTACCGGCAGGATGTCGTCAAAAACTGAAAACAGTTCTTAACATGAAGCAATGCGCTATTTCATTGCTTCAAGAATCAGGACTTTCTTCCAGTTGGTTTTAGATTTGTGCAGCAGGAACAGATTGCCGTGGGAGTCGAACACCAGAATGCCTGCCGGTATCGCCATCAGGTTGGTGATGTCTCCTCTGGTTAGCGGCAGGATCTTTTTGGGCAGGCAGATGCCGGTCGGTTCAAATTTCGGGACATCATAAAATACAAGCGTACTTTTTAATGCGGTTTCCGCCATCAGCCGTTTATTTTTCTTATCGTAAACCAGAATATTGCCGGCATTTTTAGCCAGCGTCCGGACTTTGCCGGTACCGGCCCAAATAATATCCCTGCCTTCGCCGGATGCTGCGAACAGGCTGCCGTTCTCATTGCATAAAACAAGGTGGTCAGGGGTAAAGTCCTGCGGCAGTTCTTTTTCGCTGAATGGAGTATTCTGTCCGGTTGTCAAGTTAAAAAATAACACCCTGCCTTTGCCCGCCGCCGCCAAATAACTGCCATCGTCCGCGACGGCCAGCAGACCGCCTTTGAAATGCGTTTCAAGAATAACCGGATCCTTAGCAAGATTCAGCAGGTCGAAAATATAGATTTTAGTTGATTCAGCAGTTTTTATCATGAGCTTGTTATCCGGCGTTGCCGCCAGCCCGGTTATTTTGCTGCTGAATGACGGCGTTTCAGAATTTCTGCTCCCGGTTTTCAGATTAAGCGAGAAGGCCTTTATTTCCTGCTTAAACGATGGTTGCGCTTCCTGGACACAGACTGCGACATCAGTATCAGGCAGTAGAATAAAGCTGGAGATTCTGGTTTCCGGAATCTCAATAATTCTGATACATTTATAATTATAAGTGTTGATCAGTACCAGTCTGCTGGCGAACGGTCCGCTTACTGCGCCGGCAACTTCCGCGATGACCAGAACACTGCCGTCCGGGCTGAACTTCGAATCAGGCAGACGCGGACCGCCGGAACCTTCAAAATACCATTTCGCCTTCCATTCAAAGATTTTGCCTTTGTCTGCGATACGTGCCGCAAAACAGTCCGGCGGAGTATTTTCCAGCAGATTTGCAGCGGCGTTATTCTCGACAATGATATTATTCTGGGGGTCTTCGACTTTAGGACGCTCTTTGTCTGCGTCCGCGTTTCTGATTTTGAGTCCCCGGTATTCGGAATCTTTTTGAGTTTTACTGTCCGCCGCATAAATACCGCCCGCCGCCAACAGGACCGCGACTGCGCAGACAAGTATTTTAAACATAATTCCAGTTCTCCATCAATTATTTATTGACTCGGGCATCCTGGTTTTTGTCCTGGCGCTCTGGCTGATTATAGAATAATATGATTTCAACCAGGCTCCATAGAAATACAAGTATTCCGGTTGCAACCGCGATCAGCAATGGCACAACATTAATATGGAGTTCTGCGGGAAGGTCACTCGTATAATATTGAATAAGCGGCAGCAGGAGTTCCATAAAACCCCAGGCAAAAGCCGTCATGAATATCAGCAGTTCAAGTATGCCGCGGATATACCATTTCAACGCAATCTGTCCGATTCCGGGAGCCAGCATGTTCAGGCCCAGATAAAAGAGTCTGCTTCGATAATTCATAATCAAATTCCCGTTGGTTATGGAGTTCGCTGTTATTACTGTTAAATCTAGCGCAATTCACCGGTAATGCAAAATATCGTTCATGCCGAAACTAGTGTTTTGATAACGATTTTTCGCTTTTTGCTTGAAAAAACATATTTTTTGCGCCAAATTGTCTCTATTGCCAAAATTGATAAAGTGAGACAGGATAAGTCAGGAGTCAGGGAAGCTGGAATAAAACTTGAACCCTGAAATTTAAAATTAATGATATTGGTGGAATAATAATGATATCGAAGAAAAGTTTTCTGGACCGTTTTCTGGAACGTGTGGATTCGATAGATTCCAACAGCGTTCAGGCATATATACTGCGGCTCTCCCGCGAGAAAGGCTTTCTGGAAACGATATTCAACGCGATCCAGGAAGGTATTCTGGTCGTTGACCGGCGGTTAAAAATCCGCTATCATAACAAAGCGGCAAAAGAGTTGCTTGGGCTGCCGGATGAGCTTAACGATTTAAGAATTTCCCAGTTTCTGCGGAATGTGGACTGGCATCGCATTCTCAAAGAGGATGAAGAAGAATGGTTCCGGGCCTCCAGGCAGGAGATTGAAATTCTTTACCCGGTTCATCGCTATCTGCAATTTTACCTGGTGCCGACCGAGGAGAAAGACGGTTACGCAACGGTTATTCTCAGAGATGTCACCGAAACCAAAGATCGTACCATCGAAGAGTTGGAAACTGAAAAGATTCAGGCGATATCCATGCTGGCCGCCAGTGTAGCCCACGAAGTCGGCAACCCGCTTAACAGCCTTTATCTGAATATGCAGCTTCTTCAGCGGATGTTTGCCGATAAATCCAAGAAAGTTTTTGATCGCAAGGCCGCCGCCGAAATGATTGAAGCTGCCAAAAACGAAGTTGAGCGGCTGGATAATATCATCAACCAGTTTCTTCACGCAATCCGTCCCGGACGGGCGCAGATGGTGCCGGTGGATATGAAGACCCTGATTATTGAAACCTTGAATTTTATGCGTCAGGAAATTGAAACCAGGGCGGTCAGCGTAAAATGCGAGTGGCCGGAGATTCTGCCGAAAATATCGGGGGATCCAGCCCAGTTGAAGCAGGCTTTTTATAACATTCTGAAGAATGCCGTTCAAGCCATGCCGGAAGGCGGCGGGATTGATGTGATCTGCTCGTATAATGAAGACTGGCTGGAACTGGAATTCGCCGATACCGGACTTGGCATCAGCGCCGGCAATCTGAGCAAAATCTTTGAGCCGTTTCAAACCTTCAAAAAAGAAGGCACCGGCCTGGGCATGATGGTCATTGAGCGTATAGTCCGGGAACATGGCGCCGAATTGAGTCTGCAAACGATGGAAGGCAAGGGAACTTCGATCGTCATTAAATTCCCGCGGCACGGCAAACGCATCCGGGTGCTGCCTGAACCCAGGGACGACGGTTTGCTTGCTTGAGTCGTAGCCAGGTGACTGGTGTTAGAAGTTAGAATAAAACTTAAAACTTGAAAACAGAAGTCAGTTTAATGTAGAAGATAAAAGCGGACTTTAATTTAAGAACTTTAGTTTATGGATAAATACTAAATAAACAGAATCGAGATTAATAATGGTTGACAACAATAGTAATGATCAAGTCGTGCTGGATGTTACTTCCAGCGCGTTTATCGGCGATGCCGGCTATAAGAATCTGCTGGAATGCCGGAATGCCTGTGAACACCATGGCTTCACCTTCGGTATCCAGTTGCATAATACCGCGACCAGAGAGGAAATTGAACGAATCGTCGGTTTCGGCGTATCGATGAGCGCACATGCACCGCTGCTTTCGGAGTATGGAATCAATCTCGCCGCCAAAGATGCAGATTTAAGCTTGATTGAATTGCGCCGGAATGCGGAAATCATGCGCCGGTACAAAATGACCAGGGCGGTTTTTCACGGTTTCGCGATGACGGACCTGCCGGTTCCGGCCTTTGGCCGGGGCCGTTCTTATGACGAATCCATGGGACAGATATTCCGGCCGGAGATGTCTATTGACGGCAAATCCCGCATTTGCGGTGATTTTTTGAATACTGAAGAATACGCGATGCGGCGGGAATGGGTAAAGCAGCGGCTGGAATTTATCCGCCACGAATTTCCTGATCTGTTATTTTGCATTGAAAACGACTTCCCCGCTTACGGCTCGGCAAATTTGTTCGCCGGAGACAGCGCCGCGTCGTTCGGCCATCCGATCTGCCTGGATACATGCCATCTATGGGCGGCCGCGTTTATTTACGACCGTGATTTTCATCATGAAGTACTCGAGTTCCTGAATAAATGCGATGTGCAGATGGTTCATCTTCATGCTTCACAGTTTACTCCGGAAACGGTTAAAACAGAGTGGGGCGACGGACATCTGCCGCTGTCAGTTCCCAACCTGCTGGACCTGCCGCGCTTTGTCCGCAACTGCCGCGAAAACGGAGTGAAACATTTTGTGCTGGAAATCATCCAGGCCACGCCTGACGATATTCATGCGTTTGCCGGAATGTGGAACAGTTAAAACAGGCATGGAGTAACAAGATATGATTATAAAAAATAAAAATCAGCCGGCGATTCTGATTGTGGATGATGAGCGGAACACCCGCGAAGCGCTGGCGCGTTATCTCCGCCCGAAATACGAAATCACCATGGCGGAAGACGGAATCAGGGGCATCAACCTTATCCAGCGCAATGATTATGACCTGATTCTCACCGATTTGCGTATGCCCGGCGCTGATGGAATGAGTGTGCTTGACGCGGCGCTGAAGAAAAAATCACCGCCTCCGTGCATTGTTTTTACCGCATACGGTTCGATTGAATCCGCGGTAAGTGCAGTCAAGGGCGGAGCTTTTGATTTTGTTACCAAGCCGGTTAATCTCGACCGCCTGGAAATTGTCATTAACCGGGCACTGGAATCGAAGATGCTGAAAGATGAAAACCGCATGCTGAGAAAAAAGCTCCACAATGAATTCAAAATAGACTGCATTGTCGCAAAATCCGCACCTATGCAGGAAGTACTTGAGACCGTCCGGCAGGTGGCGCCGACCCGCTCCACGATATTGATAACCGGCGAGAGCGGTTCCGGCAAGGAAGTCATTGCCCAGGCTATCCATCAGCTCAGCGGCAGAAAGGGCGCAATCATGGCGGTGCATTGCGCCGCGTTACCCCCTACCCTCCTGGAATCTGAACTTTTCGGTCATGAAAAAGGCGCCTTTACCGGCGCAGTCGAACAGAAAAAAGGCCGGTTTGAACTAGCCGACAACGGCACGCTGTTTCTCGACGAAATCGGCGAAATTGAGCCGCAGATACAAGTAAAACTGTTACGAGTACTGGAAACCCGCACCTTTGAGCGGGTGGGAGGCGTAGAGCAAGTGTTCACCGACACCCGGCTGATCTCCGCCACCAACCGCGATCTGCGCAATATGGTCGCAGAGGGAAAATTCCGGGAAGACCTGTTTTACCGGCTGGATGTAGTCAATATCCATATTCCCCCGCTGCGGGAACGGCAGGAGGATATTCCGATCCTGGTAAAGACCTTTATAGACGAATTTGCCGAGGACAACAGCAAAGGACGGCAGAGTATTTCAGAAGAGGCGCTGGACGTGCTTTGCAACTACAAATGGCCCGGCAATATCCGCGAACTGCGCAACTGCATTGAGCGGATGGTGGTACTGAGCCGCGGTCCGCTGCTGCAGCTTGACAATGTTCCGGTCGGCATCCGCGGCGGCGATTTCAGTGCACCGGCGGCAATAACCTCGCCGACGCTGGACCTGAACCGCAACGAAAAAATGTTGATCCTTAAAGCGCTTGAAGAGTGCAGCGACAATCGCACAAATGCAGCAGCCAAACTCGGCATCAGCCGCCGCACCCTGCACCGCAAATTAAAAGAGTATTCGATAAATTGATCTTACAGAAATTTGTATATCAGCAGGGAGACAGGATAATTAAAACCATTTCATCACGCAGGCGCTGAAACATGAAGGAGTTGAAGTTTAAAATAATATCGCTGCCCGCGGGACTGACCTTCATGTTCTTCATGGTGAAATGTATTTGTCATTTTTCGTAACCTGCTAACTCTAAGGAGCTGTCAAGAAATAAACTTGACAAGTCTCGCGAAATATCCCGAAGAGATTTTGGGAATTGCCGGTAAGGCGCATACCTGAAGGTATGTAACGAACCGGCAAACACAAAGGCATTCGGGAGAAGCGCGAAGATGT
>CAIPAT010000281.1 GCA_903863035.1 uncultured Lentisphaeria bacterium | reverse complement strand
CCCGACCGGTCAACATGTCGGGATGCCTTAAATGCCTTAAAAAATCTCGGGGTTTGGGGCAGAGCCCCAAGTCTGGAATGACGGCACGATGCCAGTTAAAATGAACTCAAGTGTTCAGGTCTCCAAGTTGAGACGCTACCAAACTTTTACGTCCGCAGCCTTCGCCGGAACCTCAAAGCAAACTGCCAGCTTACTCCACTCTGCCGAGGACGCAATTTCTTCCGTTGCTTCACAGACCAGCAGCCGTCTGCCAATATTAGCACTGCCGTGTATTTCCACTACAAGCTGAAGCTTGCCTTCCCCGCCGGTTTTGCCCCGCGCGGAAAATTCATACGCCTTGCCCTGTTCAAATTTAATATTGTCAACCGGCTGTATACCGAAATTTGAGCTGCCGCCAACCCAAGTCAGTTCTGCTGCTTTTTTCCCATCCAGCATAATAGTTTTAAAAGATGCAGTTGTTTCCACGCCTTCACAATATTTAGATTCCCATCCGTCCGGCAATCCGTTAATATCCTTTCCAGCAACCGTCATATTACCGTTGCGCAATAAATCCGTAGTATTCTGAGCGATAATACATGGCGTCATAGCCGCAAAGACCAATACCATAATCAACTGCAACATATTTCCTCTTTTCATCGCGCGCTCTTTCCGGTTTGATTGTTTTGCATTTATAGTTCTGTTATTTACTGGAGGTAATGAACGCGTCTATAACACCTTTTCTGTAATTATTAAAATGATTGCCAGACGCCACATCAGACACGGTATAGCCGCGCAGCATCCAGCCGTTCAGCAAGTCAACGCGCCCTTGTGCGGCATGGCCGTCGGCAAACACCATATTGGACTTTTCCAGATGCCGGTGCGGGAAAGCGGTAGTATAAGAAGATGTATTCTTTATTAGAAAATGCCCGTAGTTGCCGGTTGTATCATTGACCAAAAGAGTCTGATCTGCAAACAGCAACGCCCTGGATGCTAAACCGCCAAGCAGGCTGCCCTTAGCCGGCCCCTTAGCCGGACCGTCAGAACCTGAAGTCCCCCAGGTTGCCGCATCGGCAGCATTGGAAAACCATGACATCGGCCCGTAGTAACACGCGCCATAAGAAACAACCTTTTGATTCACCGGAGCCTTGGCACTGGGACACTGAAGTAAAGAGTTGGGCTTGGAATAATCAAACTTACTATCTTTATTATTAAGATCCTTCAGCTTCTGCGGCCACAGATCAGCATTGGTAGTGCCGGTCCGCAGCGGAATGAAATAATCATTAAAATCATTCTGGTACATCGCGCTGGTTGTTCCCAGTTGTTTGAGATTACTGTTACAGGATGAGGATCTGGCTTTTTCTCGCGCTTTATTTAATGCAGGCAGCAGCATTGAAGCTAAAATTGATATGATTGCTATCACGACCAAGAGTTCAATGAGCGTGAAATTCTTTAATCTGCCGTTGTTTTTCGGATGTCCGTTCATTATTTCGCCCTTTTCATTTAGTTTTAAATTTCTGTTCATTTTTTGCCCTTTCATTTAGTTCATGGTTCAATTTATGTTTGTTGTTATTATAGAAATGCTCAAATCGATTTTACGGATTCGCGCTCAATAAATTTGTTCGGAATTATTATCCTCAATGCAGGGTCGACAAACTTACCCGATACTATATCATCCGCTACTTTCATTGCCTCGGCCGCCAAACGGTCGAAGTCCTGCGCCACCGTAGTCTGCGGCGGATTCATATATTCAGAAATGAACATATTTTCATAAGAAATTACCGACAAATCCTTTGGTATACTGATTCCAAGCAGCGAAATAGCATAATTCGCCGGGTAAAGGTCCTCGCCTGCAATAATTAGCGCATCAGGATTCTGAGCTCGAATTATTTTCGCCACAATTTCGACCGGCTTGTCATGCAGATACACGATCATATCTTCATTGGCTGGCAGCTTATTGTTTATCATCGTCTTTAAAAAACTCTCCTTGCGCAGTGAAACGCTGGAATTAACAGAGTCCCTGACTTCTGCCGGCAAAATCATGGCAATATTTTTGTGACCGTGCTCCACCAGATATTTTACCGCCATTTCGATACCTTGCGCATGGTCGGATGACACGCACGGAAATCCTTGAAT
Source organism: uncultured Lentisphaeria bacterium (assembly GCA_903863035.1). GTDB lineage: Bacteria > Verrucomicrobiota > Lentisphaeria > Victivallales > Victivallaceae > CAIPAT01. Next base: position 5,000 of record CAIPAT010000281.1, on the reverse strand, counting down.
CAATGAATTAATGCAGATAAATTGAGTATGTTTGATCTCTTTCAATGCCGTCAATGACGCAGGACGCTCAAAAGTAATCGCCGCCTTTAAAAAATTTTCTTCAACCAAATAAAGGTCACTGAAAGGAATAATCTCCATGCTGAAACCATTCAAGCCGCAATGCTTACTCAAGTGCAATAACATATTACTGGAATAAGCGTTCAACGCATGCGTGTCAAACCCGCTGACGATGATACCGATGCGCTTTTTCTGGGCGTTCTTTCTAGCTGGCGTATAATTCATTTCGTGCGCGGCATTCATAATCCGGTCATAAACATCCTTCTTGACATAAGGATGATTATTCATGGCCCTGGAAACGGTCGCCACTGACACATTAGCCTTGTGCGCCAATTCGGTTATATTAGAACGTTTCATCAATTGATCCTTTTGTGAAACACTTTACATCATGTATTTAAATTTATGAAAAACTTTTCATAAAACTATTATAAGGCATGATTGATTAAAAAGCAATACCCATAAGCAATAAATATACAGAAAATATTTTCTATCAAATCTGTTATCCACCAATGGATGCGGTGCATACGATTTCATCATTCACCTGTCGTACTAATACTATGTCAGTGTTAAGATAGTAGACGGTATTAAGTTTTCTGTATTGTCCTGGTGTCATTATGCAGAATCGTTGCGGTTCTGATGTTGGAAGCAAAAAAGCGAAATGTCAGTCCGGCTATGCGCAGACTGACATTCCACTTAAAACGTAACTATTCAAATCTTCGGATTTTATATGAATACCGGAGTAATCATTTCCAGCGGCACCGGTATCGTCTGTTTGAAGTCCAGTGAGCGTATTGCAAGCTGAGCGAGATAGGTTGCCATATAGCCGGCCATTTCGTCACATGGCGACGGCTTATCATTCAGAATTGCATCAACAAATCCGCAGAGCATGCTGTAATGACCTTTATCCACTATAAATGGTTTTGTATATTCGTATTTTTTGCTGTTGCCGGCAATGCCTTTGGCACGGATTAAATATTTCTTCATATAGGCATGGATGCCGTCTTCAGGCACTTCGTCTTTCATGCAGTCATGCTGCATCGGGAAGACTTCTTTCTTTGCACCGGGAATACCGTAATATTCATTTTCCACAAAAAACAGATTGCGGAAAAGCGCGGCATTGGAAGTTACCTGATACATCTCTTTCGGATAATCAAAAGTGCCTGAGCAATGAAAAACAAGGGTGACGGAATCGCCGCTGGAGAATTTCAAGTTAAAGCCATGGCTGAGACGGCGTGAACCCCAGGCCTGGATTTCCACCGGTCTTTGAGGCGCAAAAAACCAGCACGCCAGATCCAGCCAGTGAACAGTTTCACCGATAATTTCGCCACCGCCTTTCAACGGATCCATGTGATGCACTGCGTATGATGAACTTTCATCCTGAACCGTTATCATCATGTGACTGGTTTCCTCTTCCGCCATCGGCGGACGCTGCGCTTCCCAGTAGCGCCAGGGCTGATGTTCAGGATTTTGACTGTGTTCAAGCCATTTTGTGCGCAACGCATGCATGGACGGAGCCATCCGGCGATTGAAGTCCACGCACAGCTTAATGCCGCTGCGGCGCACGATGCGGATAATTTTAAAGGCTTCCTCCTGCTCCATCGCCATCGGCTTCTCGCAGAAAATATGAATCCCTTTAGCGGCGGCAGCCTCGATTATCGGCAGATGCACTTCATGAGAAGTGGCAATTTTGATCATTTGAATTTGCGGATCGTTCAGGACATCCATGAAATTTGCAGAAACATTCGGCACTCCGAACTTTTTGCCCATCTCTTTAGCGCGAGTCAGGTTCAAATCGCAACACCATTTCAATTCAGTCTGCGGATGCTTTTTAAAATTCGGAAAATCCTGGGCTTCCGCAAATTTTCCACAACCGATCTGTCCGACAATAAGTTTCTGTTTTTTCATTATTTATACCTCGGATATTTTCACTACCCGGTTCTCGCCGGCAGATTTTATCGCGGCAAAAGCCACTCTTGTCGCCATCACCGCATCATTTACGCCGCAGACGTCATCGTGCAAACAATTGATTTGATCAGCAAAATTATTTAATGCATGAAGATGCCCCTTGTCCGGTTCAGCGGTAAATTGCAGTAATTGATTACCCTGCGCTTCAGCATCATGACAGGCGGCAGCCTTTTTCTCCAGCCAGCCGTTAATTCCGCCGCAAGTTCCGACGCCGGGATGCTTGTCATTGATAAATGGGAATTTTATTACCTGCGGCGCATCCGGAATTCCCGCCGTGCGGATTTCACACATGTGATCACAGACGACAACGCTTCCGTTCCCCATCATTTCGTACAGTTCCTTCGGGTAGCCGAAACTGCCATTCCCGCACATATTCAACGTCGCGATTTCGCCGCCGGCATATTTGATAATGATCGCATGATTGAGCATCCCAGTCTCCATGGCGAAGACTTCAACCGGCGCGGATGCCATGAACCAGTTGCATAAATCCGTAAAATGGGTCATTTCAAACAGCATTGGACCATGCGGTGCCTGAGTTTTGTCAAACACCCAGCTTTTCCAGGAATACCAGTCATCATTTATCCTGACATTCATTGAGGCAATACCGTCATCGGAACGTACAGGACGGTCAGGTTCGCGATTCCAGCGCCATGCCGGATGCTTCGGCGCATCCATCTGCGAACGGAAAATGCGATGCGCTTCGATCATCGCGGGGCTGCTGCGGCGGTTATGCCCGACACAGAACGGTATTCCGCTCTCATTCACCACATTCTGAATTCTATAAACTTCTTCAAGAGTGGTAGCCAGCGGTTTTTCCACATAAACCGGCTTCTTATATTGTGCGGCCAGTTCAATTACCGGCAAACGCAGTTTCTCGGTAGTGGCAAGACAGATTGCGTCAATTTCCGGATTGCTGATAACCGCTTTCCAGTCTTTTGCAATATTCAATGCGCCGAATTTATCCTTGCAGATCTTCAGCGATTCATCGGATAAATCACAACAGGTATGCAATACTGTTTTCGGTGAATTGGCAATATTAGGTATGTGCTGCCCCTGCGCCAGAGCGCCGCAGCCGATTACGGCAAAATTGAGTCTTCCATTTTTCATAGCGTTTCCTGATTGCTGGGTTTAAGTTAATAATCATCTTAACTGGATATAATTATAATATACTCAGTTATAGAATTTGTCAATATAAAACTTGACAAATAATCTGATTCTGAATATATTTCATACATGAAACAAAAAACAGACAAAAAATATAAAGCCATAATCGATACGATCCGCAACAGGATAATGACCGGTGAATATCCGCCCGGGTTCAAATTACCGGGCCAGATTTTATTAGCCGATGAATTCGGCGTATCACCAATCACCACCAAACGCGCACTCAGCGATCTTCAAAACTCAGGATACATTGAACGCCGGTCACGCAGCGGCTCTTATGTCGCGGAGAAGCCGCGGGTTCTCAGCGAGGTAAATATCGTCATCGGTGATAACATTGAAAATGAAACGCTGTGGCTCAGCGGGTACTGGGAAGGCATCGAGTCCGGTGCTCAGGCGCTGAATATTCCGTGTCAGCTCATGAAAACTACTAACGCCGCATTTAAGGAGCGGGTTCTGTCCGGTCCGTCCACCCAGGGGGTAATCCTGCTGAGTTTCGAAGATTTAGACATCATAACCCGGTTGAAAGATAGAGGTATTCCTTTTGCTGTCGGAGAAATTGAGGCAAAATATGCCGATTATAATGTATATGTCAACCGGCGGCGGTTGACCGCCGCGCTGGTTGAAACCATGCACAAAGACGGAATCAATAAAATAGCTTTTTTCGGTAACTTCAGACACCCCAATCATTATTTTGCCGGGGAAGGCTATAGAACTGCCGTTCACAGCCTGAACCAATATTCCCCGATGATTTACGATATAAATGAAGATACTATTGCCGACCAAGTTACAGAAGTATTGAGTTCACCGGATGCACCGGCAGGCCTGATTATCGCCGGCGGCGGCCTGCCGTTTGCCGCGCTTCCCGCAATCCGGAAAACCAGACCTGAAACCAGACTCGGGTTAATTACTGAAAACCAGTCAGTTCTTCGCCTTAAAGACTCTGCTTATATTGCGTCTTTCAATCAGTTTGACGCCGGGAAACTGACATTTGAACTTTTATATCGCGTAGCCGCCGGGAAAATTAACAATGCCACCACCTGGTTTTCACCATTCGAAATCTTGAGTCCCGGCCCAAGTGTCACTGGATTATACTCTACACGGCTGAAATTTTAAGAATAGACGAGCAGAGTATATATTGCGCATTGTCACCAAAATTATATAAAAAAGCGGATAGCGGATATTTTTTTCCGGAAACCCGTGTATATTAACGGCAGTATTATTAATAAAATAAAAGGATATAATAATGAGAAAAAGATTAAGAAAAAAGTTGTTTCTCCGTGAATTCCAGGAATTAGGCTTTGCACTCAAGGCTAAGATGAATCTGCCTGATGAAGCGGCGCTTGACGTATTCTGGACCAAATTTGTGGAACAGGTAGAAACAAACAACGTGCATTGCCACGGTGCTTTCGGCAACGAAGAATTCGATATGTTTGTGATGGTCGGCCAGACCGGTCCGGATGCCGAAGAGCGCAAGACAAAATTCGTCGAATGGCTGAAAACACAGTCGGAAGTCTCTGAAATCACCGCCGGTGAACTGGTTGACGCTTTTTATGACGAAAGCTGCCGCGGCAAAACATGCTGCTGTTGCGACTGATTAATCAGATACACCCTGAAAGCATCAGATGATTTCGATTATCTGATGCTTTTTTATGTCTGCCGCAATAAAAAATACGCTAAGGAGCTGTCAAGAAATAAACTTGACAAGTCTCGCGAAATATCCCGAAGAGATTTTGGGAATTGCCGGTAAGGCGCATACCTGAAGGTATGTAACGAACCGGCAAACACAAAGGCATTCGGGAGAAGCGCGAAGATGT
>CAIPAT010000280.1 GCA_903863035.1 uncultured Lentisphaeria bacterium | reverse complement strand
GTGCAGGCGGCGGAAGCCGGAGCGATCCCGTCCTGCGACATCCTCGCGGTGCTGGAGGAGTTCAATCATCCGCGGCATGCAGAGTTTGCAGAGCCGACCCGCTGGAGTTTCCTGAACGCCTTTACCGAAGTATCCAAGAAATACTCACCGGCCCGGGCCGACGTGTGCCAGCGCAAGCTGACGCGGCTGTTCGGTCTGGACGGTCAGCCATCATTGCTCTGGGACGGCGAAATCATCGACGCATAAAAAACCAGGGGCGCGGAGCGGGGCATGCAATCCCCAGCCTCTCTCTGCTCCGTTCCCGCCCTTTCTTAAAAACAAGGAGTTATTGCCATGCACAGCATCAAAGCACATTCCGCCAAAGTTTTCCGGCATCTGCTCGCATTAATGCCGGAAGGTCATCTCAAGCTGGACAACACCGCCGGCACGTATATGCCGGTGATCGTTGAACGCTTAACCGCGCATTCCGGTTTTGAAGCCGTCTATTGCGTATCCCATTACGGCGAACAGAACGGCGACCTGATGGCCGATCCGGATATGACCTTCGGCTTGAAGGCAGGAAATTTCTATCCTTTAAGTTTCCGGAACGATTATGTCGGCGTGGACCAGTATGTCATCAGTGATCAGGAAGAGACCGAACCGCAGGTGAACCTGAAGCTGCAGAAGGAACTGGCCGAATTCGCCGATATGTGGTTTAAGAACATCGCCCACCAGCAGGAATTGAAACTATGACCGGCAGCGATTACATCATCCACAAAATCCCCAAGCGCGACGGCAGTATGCGGATACTGCACGAGCCGAAGCCGGCTTTGAAACTGAAGCAGCGGCAGATCCGGCGCTACCTGCAGGCCAGAGGCCTGAAAGGTTCGTACTGCGCCCACGGATTCATTCCCGGACGGTCGGCAGTGACGCATGCGAAGAACCACCTGCATAAACGGGTGATCATCAAATGCGACATCGAAGACTTCTTCGGCAGCACGACCAGAAGCATGGTCAGCCGGGCGTTGACAAACTCCAGCCTGGACAAGGAGACGGTAAAGGATATCTGCGATATCTGCATGCTGAACAACGCGCTGCCCCAGGGCGCGCCGACGAGCCCGCTCTTGTCGAACCTGGCATTCCTGGATCTGGACAAGCGGCTGTCGGGCCTGGCGAAGAAATACAGAGCAGCCTACTCCCGATATGCCGACGACATGTGCTTCAGCGGCAATGATCCGCAGCTCAATGCGATCCTGCCGCAGATAAAATACGTCGTGGAAAACTGCGGTTACAAGCTGAAGGACAGCAAGACCAGAGTGCTCCGGCACAACCGCAGCCAGATTGTCACCGGCGTGGTGGTCAATCAGAAACTCAATGTGCCGCGGGCATTGAAGCACAATACCCGGGCCCGGTTGTTCAAACTGAAACAGGCATTGCTGACCGGACAGGCGTTCGACGAAACGGAGTTTACCAGGCTCTGCGGACTCGTCGCCTACTTCCAGGCCGTATCAGTTGAAACCGCCGGCAAATTCCGTGCCGCTGTCCGCGAGATCGAGGCGCTGCTGGCGATGAGCAGCCGGCTTGCCGCGGCCAAATCATAAAGATTCCAAACCAAACCCTTGGCATTGAGCGAGCGATACGAATTGTCTTCACAGTACAGAATGTATCAACCGCCCGGCGATGATAACGTCGCCATCGCAAGCATTAAAACAACTGGACCGTCAGGTTGTCCAGCCTGGCGCCGGCTGCGTCACCAGGATCGTGCCGATCCTGGTCAGCGCAGCCGGCGCCCAACTTTCCAAAGCAAGGGTGTCAGTACGACTGACGGCGATATTCCAGCCTCACGGCTGGCCGCACAGTGTGCGGAACAGCCGTTCAGTAAAATTCAAAACATTAACCCCAAAACCATTAAACCAAACCCTTGGCATTGAGCGGAGACATGAACTTAAAAAGTATATGTTGACGCCGGGCGATGATAACGTCGCCGCCGCAAGCATTAAACCAATGGCAGCATCAGGTTGTCCATTGCCCCCGCGCCCGCTTCTCCGGGTGCGCTCCGGATCTGGAAGCACTGCGTGCCTCCGGATCCGTTCGCTACCCGGAACACTCCCGCGGGGCCTTCCATCCAAAGCAAGGGTCAGTACGACTGACGGCGATATTCCAGCCTCACGGCTGGCCGCGCTCCGGCGCGGAACAGCCATCAGTGTAATTCAAAACCATAAACCTAAAAACCAAACTCCTTGGCATTGAGCGATAGACATTATTGGTGATTAGCGATAATTACGGATTATGTCAAACGCCCGGCGATGTCAACATCGCCATCGCAAGCATTAAATCGATGACAACTTCAGGTTGTCTACCGGCCCCGGTTCCGCTTTCCAGGATCGTGCCGATCCTGGGCCGCTACACCCGGGCCTTCCATCCAAAGCAAGGAGTGTCCGTAGCACAGACAGGCAATAACCGGCGGATGCAACGCCAAAGGAAATAACTATGGAAGAAATCATTATTCAGGAAGGCAGCGTATGCCTGCGTTCGGTACAGGAGCTTAAACGCATCCGGACCGAGGACTTTTACCAGTCGCTCGCTACTAAAATCGGAATGCAGAC
>CAIPAT010000279.1 GCA_903863035.1 uncultured Lentisphaeria bacterium | reverse complement strand
TCTGCCGAACCTGCGGGAACGGCTTGAACGTGAACTGAAAATTCCTGGCGGCAATGTCCTGGTCAATGCCTCGCACACCCATCCGCCGGGGCGCATGCTGTGCAGTGATGACGAGCAGGTAGCCAGAACTTTTGACGCGGTGCGCCGGGCGATGGAAAACATGGTTGAAGTGCGCATCGGCTCAGGCTCCGGTTGCGAAGACCGGATTTCGATAAACCGGACGCTCCGGTTGAAGAACGGCCGGCACTGGACCATCCGCCATTCAAATCCATGTCCGCCTGACGAAGAGGTTGAAGGGCTCGGCCCGGTTGACCCGGAAATCGGCATTATCCGGATCGACCGGCTGGACGGGACGCCGCTGGCGGTGGTGTATAATTTCGCATGTCACCTGCTGTTCGGGGATTATCAGGGACACATTACGGCCAATATCCCGGGTTACGCCTCCAGGGTAATTGAGGACAGCCTGGGCAACGGAGCGCTGGCGCTGTTCCTGCAAGGCGCAGCCGGGGATGTTTGCGATGTGACATTCAAGGCCTTCAGCCGTCCGCGCGACGTCGAATGTCTTGGCACATTGCTTGGTCTAAGCACATTGAAAGCGCTTAGAGAGATCAAGACAAAGGACGCAACACTCAATGTTATTTCCGAGACGATAAAACTGCCAAGAAGAACCGACATCCCGGAACGGGTCAAGGCGCTGCGGCAGGAGCAAAGCCTGCTGCTTGAATCGCTGCGGTTCACCAGCCTGAATTTCAAGAGTTTTCTGCCATTATACATGAAATACAAACTGAATCCGGATTATCCGTCTGATTATGCTTTCAGTTATCTGCAAGCTCAGCAGACGGGAGACTCCAAGTTTGCCGGCATGGATTCATTTAACCGGAAAAATATTGATAAATATCTGAGCAATATTCAGGCGATGGAAACCTTGACCAGAATTCAGGATGATATCGCCACGCTGGAGAAGCATCAGGAGATAAACGACGAGTCAGGGGAAGATACCGTTGATGCGGAAGTAACGGGCATTAAAATTGGCGATTGCGTCCTGATCTCAAACCCGGTGGAAGCGCTGACAGAAATCGGGTTGAATGTCAAGAAGGCATCACCTTATAAGAACACGTTTATGGCGGCCTATTCCAACGGCTATTTGCATTACGGGGCGCCGGCGGACTATTACGACAAGGGGGGGTATGAGGTGACAGAATGTCTGCTGGCGCCGGAATGGCAGGTGATTTATGAGAAAACGGCTATTGAAATAATCCGCAGATTGCAATAAATTCTCAGCCGTGCAGAGTATAGAATGTTTATTCTGCGGCAAAATCAGTTTGCCGCAGCAGAACCGGCGTTCTTGACGATTATTTCGATCATTTCGTTTCTGGTATATGGTTTTCCGATAAAGTCATCGAATCCGGCTTCTTTATAAAGCGGAGTTTTGTTTGAAAGCACATGCGCGGTCTGCACGATGTATTTTACTTTTCGTCCGGCAAATTTTTTCTGCAGCCATTTGAGACATTCGAATCCGTCGGCGTCCGGCAGCGAAATATCAATGAGCACCACATCCGGCATCATTCCAGCCACGCAAAATTCCCGCATGGCGGCAAACGATGCGGCATTGCGGTATTGAGCGCCGGTATCTTCCAATATTTTTTCCAGATACATGATATTGGACAGTTCATCTTCAATGACCAGAATATTTAATCCTTTCAACGGGTTTGCCGATTTTATCGCCGGGCTGTCAGATTCCGTATGTTCTTCTTTCGTCATTCTTGCCGGGAAAGTTACTGTTACGACAGTTCCTTTGTTCAACTCGCTTTCGATGTTAATGGTGCCGCCGAGTTTTTGCAGCAGTCTGGAAACAATGGTCAGTCCAAGTCCTGTACCACCGTATTTTCTAGCTGCTGACTGGTTTGCCTGATAGAATGGCAGCATAATATTTGCCAGCTTGTCCGCCGGAATGCCGATGCCGGTGTCTTTGATGGTTATGCATAATTTATTATCCGCATAACCGGCGGTTACTTCAACGCCGCCGTGTTCGGTAAATTTGACGGCATTGCCCACCAGATTGAATATTATCTGCTTCAGCCGCCGATAATCGCCGATGGTTTCAGCCGGCAGATTCCGCGGTTTGAAATCCAGCGCAATATTTTTGTCATTGGCTTTGAATTCAAACGCGCTGATGCTTTCCCTGATGTTTTTCGCCGGGTCAAATACTTCATCCACTTCGTTGAACTGGCCGGCTTCAATGCTGGATATTTCAAGAATATCATTAATTATTTCTTCCAGTGACTTTCCGCATTGATCAATTACCTTGAGGTATTCCTGGAGTTTAGCAATATTGCTGACGCCGGTTTGCGGCAGTTCTTCGTTCAGAAGATTGGAAAAGCCGAGAATTCCGTTCAACGGCGTCCTTATTTCGTGAGACATGGTGGACATGAATTCACTTTTTGCCCGGTTTGCGGCTTCCGCTTTATTCATGGCACGGCGTAAATCATCTTCCACCAGCTTGCGTCTGGTGATGTCGTGCGCAATATGAACGCAGCCGATGATCTCGCCGGCATTATTGTGCAGCGGCGTAGTGGAAACATCGAAGGTTCCGCCGAGCTGCGCTTCCACGACCTCCGCATGTTCACCTTTTCCGCTGTGCAGCATTTTTGAAAGCGGACAGGAATCCGGCGGCGCGGACAAGCCGTGTACGCTTTTGTAGCAATAACAGTCCGTCTGGCCGGCATGACACCCGAGGCGTTCCGCCATCGCCTGATTTAAGCGGATGATGCGGTGATCCTTGTCAAGCAGCATAATCAGGTCGGGAACTGCATCAAATGTGCGTTCCCAGTCCTCTTTGGCGCGAGCCAGTTCATCTTCTGCCTGTTTGTGTTCGGTGATATCAATGCAACTGCCGATATAGCCCATAAAATTTCCATTTCCGTCCATGCGCGGAGAACCGCTGTCGAGTAACCAGCGGAATTCGCCGTCAGCGCGCCGCATCCGGTATTCCATGCGGAAGTCCTGTCTGGCATTGAAGTTGCCGGCATAAATCTCATGGCACCGCAGCAGGTCTTCAGGATGTATGTGATCAGTCCAGCCATTGGCCAGTTCCTGCTCCAGGGAGCGGCCAGTGAATTTCAGCCATACTTTATTGACATAATTGCATTTCATATCCAGCCCGGAGACCCAGATCATTACCGGTGCGTTGTCCGCCATGTGACGGAAACGCATTTCGCTTTCCTGTACGTCCGCGAAAGCTGTCTTCAGCATTCGTTCCGCCGCACCGGACACCGACCAGAGCAAAACAAGTACGCCGCCTAACAGCGCAATCGTCAGTCCCATACTCAGCAGTAAGTTGCTCAATGCCTCATTTGCTTCGGCCGTAACGTCAAGAGCCACGACAAGGTATGCCATTTCGCGTCCGGCAGCGTCGGGCAGGCGGATCAGACTGCATGCAAAGAGTTTTTCCCCTTGCTTGACAGTGAAAATTTCTTCTCTTGCACCTGAATGCTGGTACTGCCTAATCCAGGCTGCCATCCCGGCAGACATGCATTGGGCTGTCTGGTGGATTACCACAAAATCGGGATAGGCGTTCCATTGTCCGGAGAAGTCAAACAGCTGACGCCCTGCTTCGAATTTCGCCTGCGTGGTGCATTCTTTCCGGACAATGATCAAAAGATCGAGGTTCATTTCCAGAGACAACTGCCTGATCAGATGCGCTGTTTCTATGCTTAATTCCAGATAGCCGATCACTTTGCCATTCTGCTTCCACGGGCGCACATAACGCAGGGTGAGAGAACCCTTCGTACCCAGATCAATACTCCAGGCGTCTTCACCTGTACGCTGTGCCGCGAGCAATGAGTGGCGATTAATGATATCGCCGCGCCATCCGGCATCATGTACCCGCAGAAAACAGGTACGATCGGGTGCGATGAAATAAAAGTGAGTGATGCCGAATTCATGCTTCAACTGGTCAAAAACTGGTTGTGTCAGCGCGTTGACTGCTGGAATATCCCGTTTTTGCCATGCTTTTAATATCTCCTGGTTACTGGTGATCTGATCAATTTGCATTTTCAGTAACTTAATATGCGAAGTGATGTTTTGATTCCAGTCGCGCTGCGCCTGCTCGGAAGTGTGTAACATGATCGTGCGGGATGTTTCCTTGAATTCCCAATACTCATACGTTCCAAAGAGCGCCAGTCCGATCAGCATCGCCAAGGCGGTAGGAGCAGTAATCCATGCGCGCAGTTTTAATGTGTCCGGCCTCATGCGGCGGTTGCGCCAGTAGACGGTGATGGCACCGCTCAGAAGGAGGAGGAGCAACAGCAGAACAAGCGTGGCCAGGTACGGAACCTGTCGTGCGGTATTAAGGCTGGACTGCCAATCTGCGGCTTTGATATCAATGCCAATCACCATAAACACTTTGCCGCTGCACGGATCGAGGACGGGCGCAAAGGCGGAGACAAAAGTTCCCCACTCATCGGTATAAGGCCCGACAGTGACCGCCCGTGCCTGTTTGAATGTCTGCAGCAATCCGGCGGGCGGGTTTTGATAATAGTCGCCTGGATGTGTGTACTGCGGGTCATTCAGCGGTACGCTGTCCGGACCGAAAATAATCCGGTTGTCGCGCTCAGCCATCGTATAGACCCATCTGACATTCGGTATCATTTTCGCGTCACGGATCATCTGCTCCCGCAACTGTTCGTAGGCCGGGGTACCTCTGTCCGCTGCCGTAAAGGAGAGTTGTCTGAGCAGATCCGGACTAATACTGACGGCTATTTCCGCCGCCTGGCGGAGCAGGCGTTCGCGCATTTCGGCATCCATGCGCGCCACGCGCTGGTTGCCGGTCCACCAGCCCAAAGACAACAGCAGCACCAGAGCTATGGCTAAAAAAAGGAGTGTTCCTTTGGGATGTTTCCCGATTTGACGAAAGCTCATATTTGAGTAAACTATTCCGTAATTTGTTTATATTCTCGAACCCAATATATTCCGTAATAGCGCTAAAAGCAAGCACTAAGGAGCTGTCAAGAAATAAACTTGACAAGTCTCGCGAAATATCCCGAAGAGATTTTGGGAATTGCCGGTAAGGCGCATACCTGAAGGTATGTAACGAACCGGCAAACACAAAGGCATTCGGGAGAAGCGCGAAGATGT
>CAIPAT010000278.1 GCA_903863035.1 uncultured Lentisphaeria bacterium | reverse complement strand
ATACTGTCATGCCGTTATACTGTCATGCCGTTATATTGTCATGCCGTTTTTTAATACCACGGTTCTACAGTTTTACGGTTTCACGGTTTCACGGTTTCACAGTTTTGCCGTTATACTGTCATGCCGTTATACTGTAATACTGTTTTACTGTCATGCCGTTATACTGTCATACCGTTATACTGTCATACCGTTATACTGTCATGCCGTTATATTGTCATGCCGTTATACTGTCATGCCGTTATACTGTCATGCCGTTTTTTAATACCACGGTTCTACAGTTTTACGGTTTCACGGTTTCACGGTTTCACAGTTTTGCCGTTATACTGTCATGCCGTTATACTGTCATGCCGTTATACTGTCATGCCGTTATACTGTCATGCCGTTATACCGTTATGTCGTTATGCCGTTATACCGTTATACCGTTATGCCGTTATGCCGTTATACCGTTATACCGTTATACCGTTATACCGTTATACCGTTATACCGTTATACTGTCATGCCGTTATACTGTCATGCCGTTATACTGTCATACCGTTATACCGTTATGCCGTTATACCGTTATACCCGGCTGTTCCGGCTCCAAAATTAAACACTGCGCGGATAACTGCCGAGTATTTTCAGAAATTTGCATTGTTTCTCAACATCGGCAAACGCCCTGATGACTTTCGCATCTTCCCGGTGGCCGAGAATATCAACAAAAAAACAATATTCCCAGTTGCTGCTTTTAGTCGGACGGCTCTCAATCATGGTCATCGTGATGCACTCATCTTTGAACGGCTTGATGCTGTCGTACAGCGCTCCGACTTTGTCTTTTATCGCAAAGCAGATTGAAGTCTTATCGTCACCGGTACGCGCGGGGGATTGATTGCCGAGAATCAGGAACCGTGTGGTATTATTGCTGAAATCCTCGATGTTCTCTTCCAGGATCGTGAGATTGAACAATTCGGCGGCAACCGTGCTGCTGATCGAAGCGGCATCAGGTTCCACCGCCGCGATACCTGCCGCCTTAGTGGAGCTTTCGGCCTCGATGATTTCCACTCCAGGCAGTTTCTCCTGAAGATAAATCCGGCACTGCCCCAATATTTGCGGGTGGCTGTAAACCTTTTTGATTTCTTCCCTGCTGCATTTCGCCATCAGGTTGTGATGAATCCGCAAATCCATTTCCGCGCAAATGTTTACGCTGGACATAATCAGCGTATCAAGGGTGTAATTGATCGCGCCCTCAGTGGAATTCTCCACCGGCACACAGCCGTAATCAGTTCTGCCGGCTTCAATATCTTTAAACACCCCGGCAATCGTCGTGCTGGGGATATAGGTTACAGAATGACCGAATTTCGCCAGCGCCGCCAGGTGGGTGTTGGACCCTTCCTGCCCGAAGAACGTGATCCGCAGCGGATGTTCCAGTTCCAGCGCCCCGGACATGATCTCCCGGTAAATAGCCTGCAGAGCCCGCGGTGACATCGGCCCCTCGTTGAGTTTCGCCACTTTTTCCAGCAGGGCTTTTTCCCGTTCAGGAACATAAATGGCGGAATTACTGCTCTTTTTCAGTTTTCCGACTTCCAGCACATGCCGGTAACGCTCATTGATCAGTGTTACAATCTGCCGGTCAATCTGGTCTATCTCATTCCTCAGTTCTTCAATATTCATACTCTTACGCCGCTTTTTATCTGATTAATATAATAAATATTTAATAATAATACAGGAAGTCAGGAGTCAGAATAAATTTAATCCCAAGAATTTACAATACCAGCAAATTCATTCCCTCCACAAGCTCTAATCTTCCCACCTGCCTTATTCTGCTTTCCGCCATTCAGTCACTCAGTTTTCAGAATTTCCGCTTCCCATTCTAACTCCTGACTTCTGAATTCTAAATTCCATCTTGCATAATATAATTGCTTTTATTCCGAAAACAATCTAGCAGAATGAGGATTGAAGACAAGGGAAGTTTACCACAGATATTTACCCGCCGAAGGCGTGACTTGACATAGTACCGCAAGCATTCCCGCAGTCGCGGGATCCCGCGATTGCGGGACCAGTGGTTCAGCCCCTGCATGCGACGGCTTTGTTTGAACCGCACAAGCTGGAAGCTTGAGGTAATTTAATGAATATCCAGCTCCAGCGGAGCAACATATTACCCAAAAACTAAGCAACAAAAAACACCAGAACTAAAGTCCGATGCTAATTTTATAACTTAAATTTTATGCTCTGTCAAGTTCCAGAATCATGATACGTTCCATTTATTTTCGGCAGTATATCACTTACGTTATGAGCAAACCGGCGAAAATTCAAATCATAACTTCCCTTTTTTGTCCAACTTAAAATAGCGGTCTGTTTCCGCTTTAATCACTTTAGACAAAAGCAGCAGCCCGATCAGATTGGGAATGGCCATCATGCCGTTCATCAGGTCGGAAAAATTCCAGACTGTCTCCAGCGCCGTCATCAGCGCCTGAAAATGGCTGATATCGCCAGCACCGTGGTTTTTCTCCCAAATGATGCGGAACGCCATCCGCAGCACGGAACTGAAGTCCTTTAAGCAGAATCGTCAGATAAAGCCCCCGTTCCGACCAGAAGAATCAGCATCGGCGGCCCCCAAAGCCAACCCGGCAGCACAGAAATCAACTTTGCTAAAAAATCCATTCGTAACCCTTTCTTTCAGCGGATACAAAGAAACAAACCTTCCGCCAGCGAAATGCCGCATAATATATGCGAAATATCGCATTTACAACCGGAATTATTGAGGCAGGATATGTGTAAAATGCTCTCTAAAATCTCTGAACACGGTATTGCTCCATGACTTAGATGGGGTTATACTCTACACAGTTGAAATTTAAAGATATAGACGAGCAGGATGGTGGATTGGTTTTTTTTTCGATCCGTTCGATACCCCGGTATCGGCAGCCTGTCAGAATACGAACCAATTCTCAAAATATTCGCAATCTATGTTAAATTTTCAACCGGGCAGAGTATAAATTAAGCCGGTCGAAAAACTGGAGGAAGGTAATATTATGCAATGGGTGAAATTTGACGATTCAATGAGAATACCGGTTAAGTCCTGGTGTGAAGAGATTGAAACTGACGCCTTGAAACAGGCAGGAAATCTGGCGGCTCATCCTTCAACCTTTCATCATATTGCCCTCATGCCGGATTGTCATGTCGGGTACGGAATGCCGATAGGCGGAGTGATTGCCTGTGAAGATGTCGTTATTCCGAATGCGGTAGGCGTGGATATCGGATGCGGCATGGTGGCCGTGGAGACCAATGTTCCAGCCGAACTCTTTACTGATATGAGCAAACGGCATGAGGTAATAAAAACAGTTAAATCGTTAGTGCCGGTCGGGGAAGGCGTAAGCCGCAGATCAACAGTAAAATGGGATGGCTTTGAACAGTATCTGGAGTCTTTGAAAGGTGAAAAACATCCTCAATGGCCGAGTGCGCTTGATTGTTGCAACCTGGGAACGCTTGGCGGCGGCAACCACTTTATTGAGATGCAGCGGGATGAAGCGGGAATGATCTGGCTGATGATTCACTCCGGCAGCCGGAATCTTGGATACCGTATTGCCGGTTTCTATCACGAACAGGCTAAGAAACTTAATCAGCAGCGCCATGTCAATCTGCCGGATTCTGATCTGGCGTTTCTGCCGGTGGAAAGCGAGGCGGGGCGCAACTACATCCGGGATATGAATTTCGCGCTGCTGTATGCGCTGGAAAACCGGCACCGGATGATGCGGAGTTTCAAGCAGGCGCTGATTGACGCTGCCGGGAATGTTGAGTTCAAGCAGGAGGTAAACATTCATCATAATTACGCCGCTTATGAAGAGCATTTCGGCAGAAAAGTATGGGTTCACCGCAAAGGCGCAACTTCGGCGCGAGCAGGCGAAATCGGCATTATTCCCGGCAGCATGGGGACTTCGTCGTATATTGTCCGCGGACTTGGCAATGCTGAATCATTCATGTCATGCTCCCATGGCGCCGGTCGAAAAATGGGCAGAAATGACGCCTGCCGCAATTTATCAGTGGACGCGTGCGATAAGGCGATGGCCGGAATAGTGTTCGACCGCTGGTCTAAATTCCGCTCAAAATGGAAGAAAGGCGGCGATAAAGGCCTGCTGGATTTGGGTGAAGCGCCTTTGGCCTATAAAGACATTGACGAAGTGATAAAGGCGGAACTGGATTTGGTTGAACCGCTCGTAAAACTAAGCCCTTTGGCAGTAGTTAAGGGATAATCAGAACAAAGCACAAGCACAGGTTAAGATGTCAAAAATATATTCATTCCCGCCGCTTGCGGCCAAAAGCGCTGACAAACTGATTCTCGGCTCAATCCCGGGCGAAGAATCATTGCGGCAGCAGCAATATTATGCCCATCCCCGGAATATGTTCTGGAAAATCATGGGTACAATTTTTGATTTTGATCCGGCAATACAGTATGAGGACAGAATCAGCAAGCTGCTCGAAAACCGCATTGCGCTGTGGGATACGGTACATAATTGTCATCGTCCCGGCAGCATGGATTCGGACATCAGGCAGGAGGAACCAAATGATTTCGAAACCTTTTTCAAAGAATATTCCGGCATAAAAAGGGTCTTCTTCAACGGACAGACTGCTCACCGGTTGTTCATGAAACATACCCGGACAATGAAACTGCCGGACGTGGAATTCCATGTACTGCCGTCCACCAGTCCGGCCAATGCGTCAGTGAGTTTTGCCGCCAAGGCAGAAGCCTGGAAGACAATTAAACTTCCAGATCAATTAAAGCGAGATTGTTAATCAGTATTCTGCCGCCGGCAGTTTGCAGAAGATTTTCATGCGCGGGGCTGATTGAAAAACAAGCACAACGTTTGATAAATTCCGAAACCTCCGGAATACCTGGCGCAGGGATTTTACCTTCAATTTTATTGAAGTAGAGCACACTTTGACTGCCGTTTTTTTCAAGAACCAGCGGACGGCGGTGTAATATCCCGTAAAACTGCAAGCGGAATGACTTCAGCCAGAGGGTTAAAGCCTCACCGGCAGGCAATGTTACTTTTTCCAGATTACCGGAGTTCAACGTCTGAGACAATTCCGCCGGGTTGATGAACGGTTCTGCGACCGGTGAATGCTTCAGAAAATACTCCTGTCCGTCAATAGATAACCTGGTGATGAATTTACGGTAACTTTCAAGGATTTGCCTGCGGCGTCTGGGCCATTCGTCATTCAGGAAAGCGGCTTCCGCCTTCAGCGCGGAGTCGAAATACAGTCTGGCGGCTTCCGGGGTTTCGCGGATGCCCATAAACAGCACCAGCTTTTCAGCCTCAGTATCGCTGATAATGTCCCGGAATGCCAGGACGATCTTGTACATGCGTTCCATCTGACCGACCGAAACGCCGGCCGGTTTGCTGATGCCGTAGACATCAACCAGAGCGAATTGTCCGCTTTGGGGACTGTAAAGCACATTGCCCAGATGAAAGTCCGGATGAAAAAAACCGGAATAGATGAACTTCTTCAGGAATTTAGCCAGCTTATCGAGGAATGCGGTATGGTCTTTGCCGCCGATAACGTATTCACGGCCCCAGAAGTCCCAGGCGGTAACTGCATCTGGAACAGCTTCGGACAAGATCATGCTAAGACATCCGCTACGTCCCCAGCCAAGATATTTGATAACCGGAATGCCGTCCTTCTCCAGCTGCATTGCGGTATTGAATTCAGATTCGGCCTTGCAGCATAAGTACGCCCGCAATTTATGCAGCGGATTCCGCGGACAGTCCAGCTTGACGAAATACTGGTTGTTGACCTTGAATACCGACCGTACCGGATTTGATTTTACCAGCGATGATTTCAGGTAATGTTCATACTGATCGAACCAGGGCTCGAGCAAACCTGGAGTGCGCAGCCGCCATTTCCAGCCGCGGCGCCGCTCTATGCTTAATCCTGTGTTGTCTGCCATAATTCGAGTCCGGGTTAATTTTGCCGTACATTACTTTTTATAACTTACACCCGCTGTATTTTAAAGCCAATGACAAAAAAACGAATTCTTTACTTGAATAAAAATTTTAACTACTGATAAAGCGGTTTATATTAGGTTATTGGTTAAGAATAACACAGGAAATATTACTTATGAACTGGAAGCGGCTTCTTTCATCAAAACGGCTGGGCAAGGCGGATGCTGACGCGATTTCCATGGGACGGTCGCCGTTTCAGCAGGATTTTGACCGCATCGTCTTTTCCTCCGCTTTCCGCCGGATGCAGGATAAGGCGCAGGTTTTTCCGCTGACCGAGAACGATTATGTCCGCACCCGGCTGACGCACAGCATGGAAGTGGCCTGTATCGGACGTTCGATCGGAGCCAATGCCGGGGTATTCATCTGCAAAAGTCACGACGTGGGTTCGATTCAGCCCAGTGATATCGGCGCGATTGTCGCCGCCGCCTGCCTGGCCCATGATATCGGCAATCCGCCGCTGGGACACTCCGGCGAAGAAGCCATCCGCCACTGGTTTTGTCATTCCAGCGTCGCCGCCTCAATGAAAGCACAAATGTCGCCGCATGAATGTGCCGATATTGAAAGATACGAAGGCAATGCACAGGGGTTCAGAGTGCTTGCCCGGCTCCAGATGCCGGAAAATCGCGGCGGCATGCAACTGACCTGTGCCACTCTGGGAGCGTTTACCAAATATCCGATGGAATCACTGGTTGAGAATCCTCCGGCCGGCGTGTCCGCGAAGAAATTCAATTTCTTCCAGGTGGACAAAGATTTATTTGCCGAAGTCGCCGATACCACCGGCCTCAAGCGCATCCGCGACAATGCCTACTGCTGGTGCCGCCATCCGCTGGCATATCTGGTGGAAGCCGCCGACGACATCTGTTACCGTATTATTGACTTTGAGGACAGCCACATGCTAGGAATAATTACCTATGAAGAGCTGGAAACCCTGTTCATGCGCATCATTGACGACAGTGAATTCCGCAGGAAACTTAAAGAAATCAACGAGCCTGAACGCCGGGTTGAGCTGATGCGCGCCCGTGCTATCGGCAAGCTGGTAAACCAGCTTACGAGCTGTTTTGAGAAACATCAGGAACAGATTCTTCACGGAGAACTTCAGGAATCGTTGATAGAGCTGATCCCTGCGGCCGAGACGCTTAAAAAAATCGAAAGCCGCAGCTTTGAAGATGTCTATACCTACCGCCGCGCGGTTGAGATCGAAGCCGCCGGTTTCGAGCTTACTCAGGGGTTGCTCGATGCCTTTATCACCAGCATCAATGATGTTGCCGCCGCAAAGCGCAGCGGCGGCAAACCGCTGTACCGCAACAGCCGCCTGGCACTGCTGATTCCCAAGCGCTGCCGCAATGAGGACGATCCGCAATGGCTGGACAGTTCCTATATCCGGCTGATAAATATTCTTGATTATATTTCCGGAATGACCGACTCTTACGCCGTATCATTATTCAAAAAAATCAAAGGCATTTCACTGCCTGGACAATAAAAGGATCAACATATTATGCCAGAACTCCCGGAAGTTGAAACCATCACCAGAGCTTTAGCCGCCAGCCTGACTGGAAAGCATTTCACCGCCATCAAAACATTTATTGCCGCTATCCGCTATCCGCTGGACCTGGAAAACCGCCCCGAACTTGTCGGGCAGAAAATCATTTCCGTTCGCCGCCGGGCGCGGTATATCATCATTGAACTGAAAAACCGCTGGACATTCGTCATGCATCTGGGCATGTCCGGGGCAATCAGAATAGTTCCGGCAGACGAACCAAAAAGAAAACACGATCATGTCTTTTTTTATTTAAGTGACGGTCAGACCATGCGCTATGAATGTCCGCGCCGGTTCGGCTTTATCAAGACCTGTCTGCTGGACGCGCCCGGTGCTCATCCTTCCGTGCTGGTCAACCTGGGGGTGGAACCGCTCAGCGATGAGTTTACCCCGGATTATCTGTACAGCAACCTGAAAAAACGTTCAGGGCCGATTAAAAACGCGATCATGGATAATAAAATTGTGGTCGGAGTCGGCAATATTTATGCGGCCGAATCGCTTTTCCTCAGTGGAATAAGCCCGTTGCGCACCGCCTCTGCCGTAACCCTCGCCCAGTGTGCAAAAATGGTCAAGATCATCAAAGAAGTGCTTATGCTTTCGATTGAGGCGGGCGGCACAACTATTTCCGACTACAAACAGGTGGACGGTTCCGAGGGCAAATTTGTGCAGCAACTCAAAATATACGGCAAAGACGGGCAGCCCTGCCCCAAATGCAATACGGTTATCCGGAAAGCCGTGCTCGGCGGCAGATCCTCATGCTTCTGTCCGAAATGCCAGAAGTAGCTATGCCGGACAGACCGTTTCAATATCTGCTGCATCCGCTGCCGCTCACCGGCGGTGGAACTGTTTCCAGGATTATGCCGGGGCCGATGGAAGGCATCATGCACCCGCTGTTCTGCAAGGCGGTTTCCGAGCTGGGGCTGATTGATTTCTGGATCACCCCGTTTCTGCGGATCTCCACCGATGTTCCCCGTGATTCCAGATTGCGCCATTTCATCCTGCCATTCACTGAAACCGGTCTGCCGGTGATAGTTCAACTGATGGGCAATAATCCAGAGCTTATTGCAGCTGCGGCGGCGCGTTTCCGCAAGCTCGGAGTTGCCGGCATAAATCTGAATTTTGCCTGTCCCAGCAAACAGGTTATAAGCAGCGGCGCCGGAGGTTCACTGCTGCGTAAACCGGAACTCATGCGGCAGATTATTGAACAAGTTGCCAGTGCGTGTCCGGGCTTTTCGCTAAGTGTAAAACTGCGTACCGGTTATGACGATTCCGCTGAAATGGAACGCATTTTAGAACGGGCCGTCTCAGGAGTTAAATTGGATTTTATCGCCATGCATTTCCGCACGGTTAAAGAAATGTACCGTAAAACCGATCAGGGGTTTGAACGGATTGTCCGGGCGGTGAAACTTGCCGGAGACATTCCGCTGATAGCCAATGGCGACATATTTTCCGCTGAAGATGCAACCGCCATGTTCCGCGCTACCGGGTGCGCGGGTATAATGATTGCGCGCGGTCTGCTGAAAAACCCTTTTCTGAGCAGGCACATCCGTCAAACCTGCGGCGATGCTGACATTCGGACGACAACTGGCGACGGACGCACAATCTTCTTCAATAAACTGCTCGATATAGCCCGTCGCGACCCGGGAAAATACTGGTCCCGCCCGCAATTCATGGAATTGGCCAACTATATGTGGGGCAGCAGCCATCCCTGTTTTGAAGTTTTTAAACAACTGTCCGATAAAGAATTTCTATCATACAGCGTTGTTGAGCAGTAAACTCACTTTTTCGGCTTGGATGTGTTCTTGAAATCCCCGGCCTTGACAATTGACAGCCTGGCAGGGTCGAAATATTTGCGCAATACCGTGAGTATCTGTTCATTGTTGAGAACAGCTACTTTCTTCTCCAGTTCGTCTTCAAAAGCCATGGTCCGGTCTACCAGCAGGAGCCTGGCCAGCCGGCTGGCCAGTTCGCCTTCTCTGGATCGCCCGACTTCACGTCCCTGCATCCAGCCCTGCCTGGCGGCAGCGATCTCTTTTTCACCGAAACCATCCTTCAGCGCTTTGGCAAGTTCTTCCTGAAATGCGGCCTCCAGCTTCCGGATATTGACCGGATTAAGTATGGCATAGCTAACCCATTCTCCGGCCGCATCCTGACTGGAAATATCCAGAGAGCTGCCGACACCATAACTCAGGCCGTCCTTTTCCCGGATGCGCTGCATGAGACGGTTCTTGAAAGTGCCGCCGCCCAGCATATAGTTGGCAAACATCATAGCTGGATAATCCGGATCGTCGTCACGCATCTTAATTCCCATGCCGGCGATGAAAAACGCATTGGCCTTGTCCGGGGTTTCCAGACTGTCGTCCAGCGGTTTCACTGAAAAGAACTGACGCGGAATACGCACATAGGGAACAGCCGGTTTCCAATCGCCGAATAATCTGTTAACGAGCTGCTTCAACTCCGCGGCATCCACGTCACCCGCAACCGCCATTTCGCCGCTGCCGCCGTAAAAGGCCCTATGGAAGTCTTTCGCATCTTCCACTTTGGAAGATTTTAACAACTGGATATCCTTATCAAAGGAACCGACATACCGCACATGTTCTTCAGGATATGGCTGCATGTGTGACCGCAGCGCCAGACGTGCCTGGGCCGAAGGCTCGGAACGTTGAGACTCGATCATTGCAATATTCTCCTGTACAAGGATAGCAAACTCTTTCGCCGGAAAATTTGGTTTGCGCAAAATTTCGGTCACAAGTTTCATTACCTCCGCAAAGTTTTCTTTGACAGTGGTAATTTGAACGTAAGCGCCTTCAGCGGAACCGCCGATGCTGACCTGCGCCTTCAGCCGGTCAAACTCATCCTTGATCTGCTGGCGTGTATGGTTCTCCGTTCCCCGCATCAGCATAGAGCCGCAGAGTCCTCCGGTGATACGTTTACCCTGCAGCGCCTTCTCCTCTCCAAAGTGCAGACGGATAGCGGCACTAACCGCGTTACCGCGGGTTTTTCCAGGAACAACCGCGCATTTGAGTCCGTCCGGAATCGTAAAGCGGACTGTCCGGCTGTCAATGGCGGCCGGAGCAGTGTCAAAAGCCTCGCCGTTAGCTAATGCCGCCCCGCCCTTGTAATCTTTCATCATGACGGACATATCCTTCACTGCCGGAACCTCTGCACGGTCAGGTTTTTCAGTGGGAATAAATTGTCCAGCAGTTCGGTTTGATCCTTTGAAATACGTGACTGCAGCCTGCTGGACGTTTTCCGGAATAACCGCTTTCACCCGGTCGCGGTTCAGAAAGAACATGCGCCAGTCGCCCAGTGCGATATACTCGCTTAAATCTATTCCCAGCATACTGGAATCCTTAAGACTCAACTCCACCTGGGTCAAAAACTCCCGGCGGGCGCGCTCCACCTCTTCCGCAGTAATTGGCTCTTTGGCGACGTTTTCCAGCACTTTGATCATTTCATTCCGGACTTCATCCACATTGCCGCCCCTGGGCAGCAATGCTCCGCATAGCAGATATCCCGGCTCGGCGGTTGAACCGGTAAAGGCAAAGACCATAGCTGCCTTTCTGGTCTCCACCAGCGCTTTATAAAGACGTCCTGACGGCGGACTGGCCATGATTGCAGCCAGCAGTTCCATGCTCGCATTTTGTTCGTCACTGGCTGCCGGAGTTTTGTAGACAATCATTACAGCCGGCGTATCGCCGACGCGGCGAACTGTGACAAGCCGTTCACCATCCTGTACAGGGTCCACAGTGTAAGTCTTCTGAAGCTTGCGCGAGGGTTTGGGAATACAACCGAACAGTTCGTTTATTTGATCAAGGGTTTTCGCTTCGTCCATCTTCCCGGCTACAAGCAGTACCGCATTATCCGGCTGGTAATAGTTCCGGTAGAAAGCGCCCAGGCGCTCGATATCAACATTCTCAATGTCGGCTTTGCAGCCGATAGTTGTTTTCCCGTAATTCGACCATTCGAAAGCGGCACCAAGGGTTCGCTTCATCGTCGCATGGAACGGACTGTTTTCACCAGCCTCAAATTCATTGCGCACTACAGTCATTTCGGTTTTAAGCTGTTCCGCGGCTTTCGCCGGATCCACGCCGACCATGCAGTTGATCATCCGTTCCGCTTCAAGGGCAAGAACGGTCCTCTGATTCTCATCGGAGGCTGGAAAGCTGATGAAGTAGTTGGTGCGGTCACAGGTCGTGGAACCGTTAAAACGGGCGCCCAGACTGTCCAGGACATCCTTCGGAGTTTTAGTGCCGTTTTCACCGCTGTAATTTCTGGTAGGCTTGAATACCAGATGCTCCAGCAGATGGGCCATGCCGCTTTCCCCGTAGTTCTCATGCCGTGAACCCACCAGATAAGTAATCGCCACGGTCATAGTCGGCTTGCCTTGGTCCGGAAAAAGCAGCACTTTCAGGCCGTTCGCCAGCCGGTATTCGGTGATGCCTTCGACGGATGTCACCTTCACAGGTTCCGGAATCGACCCGGTTACAGAAGGAACTGCCAACACGGCAGCAGGGAGAACATAGAACGCGGCAAGAATAACAATATACTTAATGAATCGCATAAACATGGTTCCTTTACTTAATACAGAATGCGGCTATTTATGTTGTCCTGGACGTCAAGCAGAACCTGCCCGAAGCCCTGTTCTTATATAATCTGATTATCAGATGCGGCTTTTCGGCTTCTCGAAAAGCACTTTCAACTGGGAGATACTTATAAAAATTCGCTTTTGACCATACTCGTTATTGTAATCATATTCCTCTCCGAACTCCTTCTTCAAATCGGCATCTTTTGTGTTTGTAAAACCGGCAATAAAAATCCGGGTTCCATCCTTGTCGTCCCATTCCTTCAGGTTGACGAAGTATTCTGCTCCACGGGCCTTTGCCGCTTCGTAGAACCCGCGCATAATGAACATGCTCGTGCCAACAGATGAACCCCGCTTCATGCGAGTAAACCTTAGCTTCGAAGTGTTCGTATTTCGCTCAAATTCCACGATCTTCATATTCACAAAGCAATTGGCGTCGCCGAAGTCTTTGGAGTCGAGCTGGACAAGTGTTGCGGAGTCGGCGGCAACTACTGCATACCCGGCAACGAGAATAACGACAGCGCTTATCGAGACCAGCAATTTCATTTTATGCCTTATATTGAAAAAGTTATTATAATCTATAAGGAGCTGTCAAGAAATAAACTTGACAAGTCTCGCGAAATATCCCGAAGAGATTTTGGGAATTGCCGGTAAGGCGCATACCTGAAGGTATGTAACGAACCGGCAAACACAAAGGCATTCGGGAGAAGCGCGAAGATGTAAAGTTTATTTCTTTACGGCTCCTAAGGCCTGACCAATCCATAATAAAGCGGATTTGGACAATTTGGACACCGTTGCTGTATATTCTGGATACTAACCCCCCGTTGATTTGCCCATGCGGCCAGCATAATATACCGGGCCGCCGTCCGCATTTTGGACAGCCACTCCGACACTTTAGAGAGTCATGTGCATATATAGTTTTCAAAGAACTTTCCGGAACAGCGCTCAGGTTCCGGAACCGGCCGTCCGGCACAGACGGCGCTGCAACAAAATATTTTAGACCCCACTTGCCCTTCCCGCAGTCGCGGGAGACAGCATCCGAGTACATTGTTTTTCATTTCCCATACTTCCCATACACTGGCCACATTCCGGTTTTCCGGCCACCGGACTATGGACTTTATGGACAATATGGACAATATGGACACTATGGACTGCACCGGCAAACTGCCTTTACCACTTTTCTCTCCCGCATTCGCGGACTTTCCCCATTTTGGACACTTTGTCCAAAACCGTAACACGTAATACATAACACTTAGCACGTATCCTGTCACCAGTCACCAGTCACATTCTTTACATTTTGGACAACCACTCCGAGCCGTTGGAGACTGGTTGAGCAGATGCATTGTCAGGTTTTCCGACATCTGTTTTTGCTTTGACAATCCCATCCTTCCCATTACTCTCATCCTAGATCCCGCAGTCGCGGGCTTCAACATTTTGGACAGTCATCCGGAGACTTTAGATAGTCGTTGAACGTAACGTTTTGTGTTTTCCATTTTCAATGATTACCCCCATTTAGGACAGCTCTCTCCCTTCCCGCATTCGCGGGAGACAGCCCTTATGCAAGGAGGTGTCTCAAAGTAGGGCGGTTTTGCCAAAACCGCCTCATGAGCCAGTTTCGGCGAAACTGGCCTACTTAAAACTCCGCATGCTAACTCCACTCCGAGATTCTGGACACCACTATGCAGAACTTTTCCGATGTAGCACTCTCGCTTTGCGAGAGGTGTTCCGATCCCCCGTCCGGCCCGGCACTACAACAAAACATTTTGGACACACACTCCGAGGGATTAAAGGCCTGTTGAACATAATGTTTTTATTTCCCTGTTTCCCAAGTTCCAAGTTCCAACTTTCCACTTTTCTCGCTTTCCACTTTTAAACTCCCGCAACCGCGGGGCTCCCCCCATTCTGGACACCGGCCAGCCTCATTTTGGACAGTCCTGTGCAGAACCATCCCGTCATTGCGGGAGCACTAATAAAACAGAAGCGCTTGCTGTGAATTTGATTTTATGATGCAAAATCCAATCCACAGCAAAATATTCATTCGTGTAAATTCGTGTAATTAGTGGACAACCTTTCCAATGTTCTTTCTTCGCGCCCTCTGCGCCTTTTGCGTTAAACATTCCCTGTTTTCATAGTTCCCCGGTTTTGACTTTCAACTTGGCCACTTTTCTTTCCCGCAGTCGCAGGACCCGCAAGCGGGGCAAAACCCTCAACTCCCGCAAAGTGGGCTTTCCAATTCCGACTTTAGAGCCGTAAAGAAATAAACTTGACAGCTCCTTAGCGAGCAATTGAGCGCAATGATTTTTAATATTTTCAAACAACTTTTGGGCCGCGATGTCCAAAACCGTCCGGCCAAACGAAACTATTCTCTACACGGCTGAAAATTTTACATCGATTGCGAATCCAAACTCTAAAAATCGCAACCGCGGAAATACTCGCCGGTTCCAGATTTTCCCGAACTATCGCATTATAGAATCCTTTAGAATTTTAGAATTCAATATCTTTAGAATTGACACATGGTCTTTATATATATAGTAAAAGTGTCAGCGCTTATTCCCTTAAATGCTTGTTAATAAATTTATTAGATGCATCGGTGTTTATCGGTTTGATGGAAACAATCCGGCAACGCCGATCTCCGCATCGCTAACCACTTCGGTTTGAGGCAGACCTGCCTGCTGCAATGGGATGATATCGATCTGAAGACCATCGCTAACCACTTCGGTTTGAGGAAGACGCCAGCGTCAACCACCTTGCCGCGTTCATTACACCCATCGCTAACCACTTCGGTTTGAGGAAGACGCTGTAATTATAGATGTTTATCAATAAAATATCGCGCTCAAAAAGATAAGTTTTGATTATCAAGCAGCCCTGTAACGACGATTCCGTATCTGTCGAATGCCGATACTGCAAACCATTATTGCTAAATAACTTATAGTATATTTGAAATATTTTCCTGCCCCGTTCCTATTTCCTCGCGGGTGAGCAGCTTCTCATTTCCCATAGTATATAAAGTGATATGGCTGCGCGGTGCGCGGCGCTCGTCTAGTATCTGTTTGATCTGAAGGTACTGTGCCGGAGTAATCGTGCCTTCAAAAACAGAATTCTGGTTCCATTGCAAATATCTTTTCAAATATTTGTGGAGCTTGACGCAATTCTTTGACTCGGTGTCATATACTACGATTATAAACATCAGTATTGCAAACATATAGATAACTAATCTCTTTACCGGCTATGTGGATTGGTTCTTCCGTCATAGCGTTTTCCTGTCGTTCCGCAACGCAGTGAAGTCAGTTTCCAGATAAAAAGTTTTCAATTTCTTGCCGAGCACGACATCCAGTTCATTTTTGTCTTCCGGATACAGCGAGATAAGCCGTTTGCCTTCCTGCTGATACAGTTTCTGCTTCATCAGCATGCCAATTTTATAGTCAATCGTATCCATCCCCCAATATTCAATGTAAACATCAAACTCAGGCAGGTAAAAATCGGGGCGTACCGAATACCCCTGAATAATCTTTATACGCTCATCGTAACGGTAGCGGATATTGTTAGCCGACAGCCATTCCGCAATCAGCCGTTCTCCTTCCGATTGCACCAGTGTCCCGTCTTTGGCGCGAATCGTCTTATTCAACTCAACCTGTGTATCGAAATTCCTGCGGCGCAGATAAGTCTCATCCAGGCATTTGTCGCAGTACGGCCGGTCGAAAGCCCTGCGCGAACGCACAAATTCGTCAGCGTCAACGCGGGTGCCGCAGCGCTGACAAGTATGAACCGCTTGCTCTTCTGCGATACGCAATGCCTCTCTGATGACTTCAACTGCTATTTTCGCATCCCGCCGGTTGTATTCCGTCTCCGCCGGATTTTCCGCGATGTCACAGATGTCCTGCACCGCTCCTGCGGCCGCGGTGCCGTATGCTTTCAACGCTTTCACCGCATACTGGCGCACTTGCGGGTGCGTATCGCGCAGATGAACTGTTAAACCCGCCACGGCTGTTGCCGAGTCCGCCAAAGCGACCAGCTTGCCGACTGCCGAAACGGCAAGCCGCCGCACTTGCGCCGACGGCGAATTCATCAGTTCCAGCAGTTCCGGCAATGCCCTGCCGTCGCCGCTGTTGCCGAGCTCCACCGCCCGGCTCATCAATGGTTTTTCATATTGAGGATGCATAATTTCTACCTTTTAAAAAATTGAAGATGCAGTACTATTACGTAATTGCTGTACCAGACTGGTAAGGCGCTCCAGAGCTGTTTGATCTTCCAATATCAACAGTTCCGTTCCCCATTGTTCAAAGAACCGGGCTTCCTTGATCCAGAACTTCTGCAATTTTCTGGAAATGTCCTGAAACCTGATGTCATTCATCCGATTGTCATTTTTTATCTGCACGTCACATAGCACTTCAAACGAATATTTTAAGTCTGTTTTTATGAGAGCCGTCATGAATGTCTTTTGCCAGTTCCGGATTCCGGCTGGTGAGAGTCTGCATCAATGTGGAATGCAATTGATGCAAATAATCGAATCCCAGCAGACTTTTTTCTGCTGCAAGCAGTTTGATTTCAATCTGCATATTTACAATTCCTCCATATTTTGAGTGTGATATTTCATAATTACTGTTGATAGCAGTCGCAATATGACATGTCTATATATATTATTCAAAGCAAAAAAAACTTATATTATCAAACAAATACTATGAAGGGTAGGACATTTTGCGTCCTTTTGTGAAAATTCTTATTTTTTCTGTATTTATTTTCAGCGGCAGACAACGGATACCTTGATTGACATCAAGTTTATACTCTGCACGGCTGAAAATTTAAGAATAGACGAAGGATTGTGGATTGGATTTTTTCGATCCGATTGACAGGCGATATCCGCATCGCCTGAATGAGGAGCGGAAAAAGACAGCCCAAGACGCTCGTCCCGCGCCTGCGGGATGGCGCTCTTTCGATTTTGGATTTGCACTCTTCGAGGCCTTCGATACCCAGGTATCGGCAGCCTCTCGGAATACGAACCAATTCTCAAAATCTTCGCAATCTGTTTTAAATTTTCAGCCGTGCAGATTATAAAACAGATTTCCATGAGCAGACTCATTAAAATCATGGAACAATCTGATAAAGATGTTGTCTAAAGCACTTTAATATGTCGCAAACATAATGAATTTATTAGAGGATTTAAGCAGGAGTCGGGAGTCGGGAGTCAGAATAAATCCGGATTTTAATTCTATTTTCATTCTGAATTCATGCAAAACTTGAGTTTTGCAATTGGCCTTAGGAGCTGTCAAGAAATAAACTTGACAAGTCTCGCGAAATATCCCGAAGAGATTTTGGGAATTGCCGGTAAGGCGCATACCTGAAGGTATGTAACGAACCGGCAAACACAAAGGCATTCGGGAGAAGCGCGAAGATGT
>CAIPAT010000277.1 GCA_903863035.1 uncultured Lentisphaeria bacterium | reverse complement strand
CGCCCGAAGCTGTTGAAACATGGACGCCATTCGCTGCGTGCTCTTATGCCTTGTTATTGCTGGCCGGACGCGCAACCGGAAAAGAGAACGGACAAATCATCAGGCCGAAGTGGCAAAAATCAGCGCCGCCATTACGTCCTTCAACTAACCATTACTTATCCATAATGAGGCAGGAAATATCAGGTCTTTCGTGCAATCTTAATTTTGATGGCTTCAAGGAATACCGGGCTCAAACCATAAAGCCGTTTTTATTCCTGCCGGATATAAAGATGGCTGTTTTTACCGCTAGAAGGTGAGCTGAAATGGTGCAATATACATTATACGATAGCATTGCGGAAAGGCCAAACTAAAGCGGCGATATTTATATCGCCTGTCAGTCGGATCGAAAAAACCAATCCACAATCATGCTCGTCTATTCTTAAATTTTCAGCCGTGCAAAGTATAGTATGCCAAACGGTATTATGGTTCATTATGATTATGTAAAATGATTGCATTTTTATTGTTCTAAAGATAGAATTATAATATAATAAAGAGTATATTGAATAACGGGAATTATATATTCATTAATAGAGGCTGATTGGTTTTATCTGAAAATTTCATAAGGTTTGTTTGTTATGCAAATTCGAAGAAATAATTACACTATCCTTGAAATACTATTCGTTATATGTATCGTTGTTATCATCGTAAGTATGTTAATGCCTGCCTTTAATGAATCTCGCGAAAAAGCCCGTTTTGTCCGCTGGCTGGCGTTCAATAAACAATGCAGCTCCGATCCCACCTGTGTGCTGAACTTCAACTTTCAGGAGGGTAAAGGCTCCATTCTTACAAACACCGCGGCGGGCAATGAAAATATTAAATTCAGTGCTAAAGATTACTATGGCGTGGTCAAGGGCAGCAATTTTGTCTCAAAGAACGGAGACTGGGTAAAGGGACGCTGGTGGAAGGGCAAAAGAGCGTTGCGGTTCGACGGAACCACGATTGTAGAAATTCCCAAAAGTGAAGCCATTGATTTCGGAGAAGATGATGATTTTACCATCATCATCTGGCTGAAGTTTGATAAATTCGAAAAATGGGCCACTCCGTTTTCCAAAGCTTACGCTGACCAGTACGCTCAATATGATATGTATTATGATAATACCAGTTATCCCGGCAACCCGAGTGCAAAACCGCCAATTCCGCCTTACAAGGCGCTATTCGAAATAGATGTATCCCGCACCTGTGTCGGTTATGACAATAAATATTGGAGCTTGGATGGCACAACCCTGTCGGAAAATATAGAAATGAATACCAGCCACTGGTATATGATGACACTGAGAAACAAAGTAGAAAAAAGTCCTGTCACACCCGGGCTCACCAATAAGAACGATCACAGAGTAGATGTATTCTGGAATGGATACTCCTTGTATGGATCACGTGCCACAAACAATGTCTATGCCAAGGGCGTTCGCTGCAACGCTAAATTAATTTTAGGAGCAATGCGTTTCTGGACCGGACAAAACAGCGGCGAAGGTGCCTTGAACTGTTTCTTCAAAGGTAAAATTGATGAATTCATTATATTCAAACGGGCGCTCCAAGACACCGAAATACGTGGACATTTTATGATGGGACAGGAACATCATTATTGACCATGTGTCTTTTCTAAATTAAATAAGCTAAATTAATACTGATACTGGACAAGCTACGATGGGTATAAGATTCCGTTGCAAAAACTGCAATCAGAAATACGAACTGGAAGATCAATGGGCTGGGCAAGTTTCAGAGTGCCTGCGTTGCGGCGCCGCAATGCAGGTGCCGAAAGAATCGCAGATACCACAGGACAATACAGCTTCCAAAAAGTCCAAGATTATCAAACGGGCAATGCCTGTCCAGGGCATCAACGTCCTTGATAGAATCCAAAAAGTTCAGATCATTTCCGCCACGGCCAAAAGCGGCGCTGCTGACGATATTAT
Organism: uncultured Lentisphaeria bacterium; assembly: GCA_903863035.1. Classification (GTDB taxonomy): domain Bacteria; phylum Verrucomicrobiota; class Lentisphaeria; order Victivallales; family Victivallaceae; genus CAIPAT01. The sequence goes on along the minus strand of CAIPAT010000277.1, from coordinate 13,084 downwards.
CTTCCGCTGTAAAATATGCCAGCAGAAGTACCGTCTTCCGCGAGATCTCGCCGGTCAGGTGGCAGAATGCGCCAAATGTAATAGAAACATGGTTGTGCCTGTCAAGTCGGACGCATGGGGCAGAAACACTAATGAGCAACCAGAAGACAATATCGTTTTCTGGTGTAAAGCCTGCGGCGCAAAATATCGTCTGGAAAAGGAACTTATCGGACAACGAGTGGAATGCACCAGATGCAAAAGTACCTTCCCCGTTCCGAAAGAGTCGGAAACTGCGCCGCCGAAAAACCTGTTCGGACAGAAACCGGTGAATAGCAAGCCTGCAGTTCCGGCAAAATCAGCAGCCCCCCTGGATAAAGTTGCATCAACAGTGACGCCCAATAACAGTATGTCCGTCCCAATGTCTTCGAAAGATGCTCCGGAAAGCCTTTTCGACCAGATACCAATAAAAACCACCGCGGCTCTACAGCATGTTCCGGGGAAAAAATCCGCTGAAGATACCATTGCTGCTGCCAATCCAGATAATAAAGGAGAGAAAACCTCAGATTCCATCAAAGTTCAGCGTATTGAGCCGGAAATTGAAAAAACCCATACTACCATCGAAATGACCAAAACTGTGACTTTGATGGTAAAATATATTATAAAACTTCCGCAAAACAACATCCTTTTTTCCTGGGTCTCGGTTGTAATTGACTGGCTTGCGCAATTTGGCATCTTCCGCTGGATTCCGAAAAAAATATTCGTTTATATCATAATTTTATTGGCTTTAACGGGAGCTCTTTATCTTACAAGAGATTTTTTCAGGTCGAAAGATGATCTGCCGACATACCAGATTCATACCATGTGCGTTAAATGCTACATTCGCGAAATCAGAAATATTATTGATCCGGATGATGAAGTATGTTCCAAATGCAAAAGTAAAATCGGCTATGCCTGGCAATGCGAAGATTGCGGCAAATATTTTCCGAAATTAAATACAGAAAAAACTGTAATTAATGACCAGAAATTGAGCAGACGGGAGAAAATAGAACTGATGAAACCGCCTTGGTGCCCGCACTGCCGCTCCGCCAAAGTGCATTATGTAGCAAGTGATGATGCCACTTTCGGATATTGATATTCAGGCATTTTTCAAAATCCCGGTTGACACATTTAGTATGGCAGAAACTATCATTAAGCCTGACAAAATTAAGCAAAAAAGCATATATGTTCCTCCTAGCCTGTGGCTCTCAATGGCCGGGGTGTGGATGGTGGATAGATTAAAATCCATCCCTACAACCTGCTTTTAGCCTGCGCGGCTCTGGATCGTAATGTGTTCCATAGGAACGTTCGATGCTGCAGCAACGTACTTCAGTCCGTTGTCGGAGACCAACCCGAAGTCCGAGTTCCATAGGAACGGCGCATACGCTCCGAGCCGGCAATCTCTAACATTTTTTGAAACATGCCGATATTCAGCTAAAAAAACTCATTCCTATCAGTTCGTCTATGACCATTTGCGGCGTAATGACATTCATGCATACAGGATTGCCCTTCAGACATTCGCGTTTAAAGCATGGTGCGCAAGGCTGCTTCTGATAAACAATCTTCCAGCTTGCCGAAATCGGCGAAGTCGCGGAATGATCTGTCGGGCCGAAAATCGCGACACCGGGACAGCCCAGCGCGGCTGCCAGATGCATGATGCCGCTGTCATTAGCCACGCACACAGCCGCATGCTTCAATAAGTGCATAAGTTCGGGCATGTCGGTATTGCCAGCCAAATTGAATGCATTGTCAGGCGACAGTCCATCAACCGCATCCTGGCAGATATTCCGTTCTTTAGCGCCCCCCAGGACTGCGACAATCCCGCCCTGCCCGATCCACCATTCAGCCACAGTTTTAAAACTGGCGGAGTCCCAGCGCTTGGAACTGCCATATGCAGCACCGGCCGCAAGTGTCAACAGGCGGGGATGCTGACAGAGCGTTTGCAGTTCCGGACGCAACATTTCAAACTCCGGTGTAATATTGAATTCCGGCAGTTCGCCACTCCAGTCCGGCGCACCGAGAGCCTTGACCATGGACAAATACTTGTTCGCATGATGCAGTTCATTCAGCACATGATCTTTCCTGCGCGGGAATTTAAAACTTCTTTGCAACAGAAATCCGCGGCCGCGGGCGGCAGCCCCGTATAACGGTTTAATCCCGGCAAGTCGGAAGTTAATGGCATCGCGCAACGAATTATTAAACAGTATTCCTGCCCCCGCGTGAAGTTTCCGGATATTTTTAATCTCTTCGGATGTCCACGCCCGATGCGCCTGCTCCAGCGGAAAGACAACATCAACCATCGGCAAAGCATTGAACAACTCTGTCAGCACTGCAGGACAGATTACAAAAATACCACAGCCTTCAGGCATAATCTTTTTCAACTGCATCAATGCGGGCAGTGTCATTACCGCATCGCCCAGCCAGTTGGGAACACGCACCGCAATACCGTCTTTCAGGCGACGCACATCAAGCGGAGTCACCGGGAATGACGCCGCCGCCGCCAGATCAGGTTTTGTTATTTTTACGTCTTTGCTCATCGCAATAAAGTCACTTTTTTAAGTTTTAGACTTTTAACTCTATATAAAATACTCTTTTGTGCGTAATGATGCAATCAATGCTATCAATGAATACGCAGAAAGAAATACAAAAATGATTTTTTTTCACTGGATTTTTTAAATTTAATTTGCTTATTGTCAAACTATATATAATATTATGTTAAACAAATAATGGATATTTTTATAACATGTTATTAAAGACAGTAAAAAAATATATCACAACGCTTAAGATCGGCGATAAATTACCCAATGAACTTGAGCTGGCAGTCAAATTCAAAGTTTCCCGTGGAACCATCCGCGAAATCATCAGCCACCTTACTATGCTCGGTTTACTGGAACGCTGCACCAAACGCGGAACCTTTGTCAAAGCGCCGGACGCCGGCGACATTGGCGAAACCTTGAGTTTGCAACTGCAGATCGCCGGAGTAGGGTTTGAAGAGCTGAAAGAGACTCGGCTGTTTCTTGAACTGGCGCAAGTTCCGCTTCTAATAAAACTGGCAACTCCGGTTTTGATTGACCGGCTGAATGCTTTAATCGACTCGATGGAACAGTCTCTGGATAATCCGGAACAAGCCGATGCCCTGGATCTGGAATTCCATTTAACGCTGATGGATATTACCGGGAACCGGGTATTAAAGGTCTTCTCACAGGTGATAACAATGATGTTCGACCGGAAATACCGCAATAAATTTCTAAACACAGCAGCAATCAAAAAATCCGCTGATGACCATCGCGCGATGATGAAATACCTGCAAAATGGTGATTGCGAAAATTTAAAAACATTAATTATTAATCATATCCAGCCCTTATAAAATTTGGAGGTTATCATGGCTAGAGTTTTTGATCCGGAATTGTATGACCGTTATCTGGAAGCAAGTTTAAAATATACCTTGATTCCGCCGGGAATTAATCCCGAAGTCCCGTTGCGCTATTATCCTGAAGTTGACGACTATACAATGAGCTGCGGCATGGCCCGTACTCCCAATGGAAGAATATGGCTTGCCTGGTTCGGCAACGAAGACGGCGACGGCGCGGTGATGCTGCTTGCGCACAGCGATGACGATGGTAAAAGCTTTTCCAAACCGGACTTCATCATCGATCCGGGATTCATTCCTGGCGGCGTGCATATTTCCGCTCTGGTCGGCAATCTGTGGACAGCACCGGACGGCAGACTATTTCTATTTGTCATGCAAAGCCTCGGGTTTAACGATGGACGCGGCGGGGTATGGCAGTCAATCTGTGAAAATCCCGACGATGACAAGCCGGTATGGTCTACTCCGGTCAGGCTCTGGCACGGCGCGGCATTGAATAAACCGACTGTACTCAAAAACGGCACATGGCTTCTGCCGGTTGCGCTTTGGACTCGTAGTCACATGTCTGTAGAGCAGGACCATCACTCTTTCTGGGGACAGAGTAAACTGTTTCATGAACTCGATGAACGGCGCGGCGGCAATATCCTCGCCTCGACCGATCAAGGCGGAAGCTGGCAGTTGCGCGGACACGTTTCCAATTTATTCGACCGCACATTCGATGAACCAATGATACTTGAGCGTAAAGACAGCAGCCTGCTGATGTATATGCGCGACGGTCACGGCATGACGCAAAGTGAATCGTTTGACGAAGGCAATACATGGAGCGTTCCAGTCAAAACTCCGTTTTTCAGTGCCAGCGCAAGATTTTTCTTTTCAAAGCTGGAGTCCGGCAACGCGCTGCTGGTAAAATATTCCAACCCGTTGGAAACAGAGCGGCGTTCGCATTTAACCGCATACATATCAAAAGATGACGGTGCAACCTGGCTGGGCGGATTATTGCTGGATGAACGGTGCGATGTCAGTTACCCGGACGGGTTCCAGGCTCCGGACGGGCGCATTTTTGTCCAGTATGACCGCAAACGCGAATCCGGCGAAATCCTGCTGGCAGTATTTACCGAGGATGATGTGCTTGCCGGAAAAACTGTTTCAGGCAAAGTGCTGCTGAAACATCCGGCCGTGCAGTCCCGTTCCGCAAGGTTGGAGAGTTTAAATGCGCAGTGATATTTTTTACTGGAAATGCGACCATACGCTGAGTGTAGAATCAAAAAAAGAGCTCTATTTTGCCGATAAATACTCAACAGATTCAATTTCAGCCGCCAAGTCTATCGCGCATGATTTCCTCGGCAAGGAGCCGGTTGAATTTAATCACTTGAAAGTGGACGGCAACCATTTTGCCTACTATTTCAGTGACGGCGGAACAAAATTATTTCTCCGTACCGATGACGGCTCGTCAGAGGACTGTTACATGCTCGCCGAAAGCGCAATCATGGAGGAACTGGGCAAGTCGGCAATGCCGGTGCCAAAGGTCTTTGCCACCTGCGTGGACTTGAAGCGCTTTCCAGTCCGCTATCAGATTATGGAGTATTTAGAGACTCCGTCATTAAACACGTTTTACCAGCAGAATACGCTTAACTTTCACAGCATTGCCCGTGAGTCCGGGGTGTTTCTGTCCAGGCTGCATCAGCATAAATATCCAAAATTCGGGTTCATTGATATTGGTGTATTATCAGGAGAAAAACGAATCAGCGGTAGTGACCAGACCTGGGCGTCCTACTTTAACAAGTGCCTGGACAAACATCTTGGGTATTTGCAGGATAATCAAATTTTAAGTTCAGAAACAATCCGGCTGATTGAGCAGATTTTAGAGCGCCGCAAAGCATGGCTAGACATAAGAGAAGGTTCCTTGCTCCACCGCGATTTTGCCTACTGGAATATTCTCGGCACGCCGGAGAAGATCAGTGCGGTAATTGATTGGGACGATGCGGTAATCGGCGACCCGGCGGATGATCTCGGCATAGTCAACTGCTTCAATGCTCCGGATTTTATGGAAATTCTGCTTGAATCATATTCATCGATCCGTCCGGTTGATGAAAGTTTCAAGCCGCGAATCTGGTTTTACACCTTGCGCAACATGCTGTGGAAAACCATGATCCGCCATTATATGGGATACTTCGACCGGGATAAAAAATTCTTTCTCAACAAAAACGACTTGAATCTGCCTCTGAAAGAATATAGCTTAGAGAAAATAAATCAATCTATCAAAAAATTGAGCACATTATGAATTTCATCAAAGATAAAGCGGAAAATAAAATTACGCGCGGACTGTTTATATCTTCCGGTACTGAGTTCGCGGTAGAACTGGCGGCTCATGCCGGATTCGACTATCTGGTACTGGATATGGAGCACGGACTTGGTGATGAAGGAGCAATCCTGCAAATGATCCGGTCACTGAACGGGTTCGAAACCGCTCCGGTTGTCAGGATTCCGTATCTGCGGATTGAGTACATCAAAAAGGCGCTGGATTTCGGCGCGGCCGGAATCATGTGCCCGATGGTGGAAACCGCACAAGACGCACAGAACCTGGTAGATTTCATGCGCTATCCGCCTGCAGGAAAACGCGGTTTTACCGGCAGTTCGCGCGCATCCGGTTACGGAACGGATTTCAAAGATTATTTTGCCCGTGCCAATACCAGTCTGCTATGCGTGGCGCAAATCGAAAATGCAAGCGGTGTGGAGAATGTCGATGCAATTGCCGCGGTCGAGGGCGTGGATGTGCTCTTCATCGGGCACTCGGATCTTTCGCTCAATTCAGGTTGTTTAAATAACTTCGATGATAAAAGAATTATTGATGCCGAACTTGCAGTGCTGGCAGCCGCTAAAAAACATGGCAAAATAGCCGGAATGATGCTTAAAAGCGGGATGAATGCACAAGCCTGCATCGACCGGGGGTTTACCTCGCTGGTGCTTGGAACCGACACTGGCTGCCTGCGCTCCGCTTACAGCGAGTTATTAAGTAAAACCGCACTAAAATAAGAATAGTATTCCCGCACCTGTCGAGGGATGCAAACGACCACCTTCTTACTTTACTTGAGCATCATCGCCGTGCTCCACCACTCCATCATCATGCAAGTCTATTTTTTCCTCATGCAGACGGCGGAAGAAAATCCGCAGATCATGGAAGCAGCCGATGGTAAACCATACCGTAGTGGCAACCCCGATCGCCAGCGGCATGCAGATCGCCTGGACAAACCAGAAATCCGCCCATACTCCGGATGACCATGGATGCACCAGATAAGCGATCGAGCCGACGACAAATACTATAAACCAGGTGATCGACCACCAGAAAATTCCAAGCGTGATCCAGCGATCGGAACGGCTGAACTGGTCATCAATTCCCCACAGACGGTTAAACCAGCTGATTTTCGCTGGAATCAGGTCATCGACATCACCTTCCGGTTCAACGGCATACGCGCCTCTGTGCAGCAACTGATCCATATTATGCGGCTTCCTGCAAGTCAGCAGGGAAACAAAAATGTACGCAACAACCGCCACCAGCGAGGCGATGAACCCGATTTGCATACCGTTAAGGATAAACTCATGTCCAAGAACTTTCTGGCAATAAATCCGCGTAATAATCCCGCCAACCGATAATCCGGAGCCGGTCAAAAAACCGACCCAGGCTCCGGCAGTAGTGCCCTTCTTCCAGTACAGGCCGCCGATGATCGCCGCTCCGGCCCCGCCGGTAAAGACCGCCTGAGTTACAGCGAACCAGATCGCCACATACTCAGTTTGCGGGAATATTGCGCCGAAGATGAAAACAAAAACAGCCACACCGACAATGGCCAGACGCAGCAGCAGCAGATGCTGTTTCAGCGAGAACGGCTTTTTACGCATCGGCACAACCACGTCCTGTATAAAGATACTGGACCATGAATGCAGGTGAATGCCGTCACCGGCAATAATCCCCATCAGGCAGATCGACAGCAGCATGCCTTTCAGTCCGACCGGCAGCATGTGCGACAGCGCGACTGGAATACGCATTTGATCTGCGGTGCTGGGATCAGTAATCTTGCTGAGGTCAGCCTGCACGACGGCACTACCGGCTGCACTGTGCAGATAAGTAAGGGCGCATACCGCCAGCAGGGTGATCATCACACTTCCGGCGAAACTGCGCCAGCGGCCGAGGATCATCCCCATGCGGGCTTCATGCGGCGTTGCTCCGGAGGCGTTGAAAGCATGGCTGTTCTGCCAGGCCATCGTGCTGTATACTCCTACTGCCAGCCCCATCAGAACATACCAGATATTGAAATCTTTCAGGCTGAATGAATCAAATGGATTGACGAGTGATTTTCCCGGCGCGGTATCCAGGAGAACAGCGCGGGTTTCGGTCCAGCTGAAAAAGAAGATGACCAGAACAATCGCAATTACTGAATAAAAAATCTGGGTGAACATCCCTTCGGCGCAATCGGTCAGCAGTACTGCAATCTGTCCGCCGAAAGTGGTCATTATCACACAAATTGACAGAAAAAGGGCCATCAGCAGCAGGTACGTTTGAACCTGCCAGCCCAGGATCAGCACGATGTGCGGCAGACCAAGAAAGTTTGTCATGAAACGCGCGCCGATTACCGGAATGACGCCAAAATTAATCAGTCCGGCAAAAAAAGCCAGCCCCCCGGCAAACAGCCGGAAATTCCGGCTGTAACGCATTTCAAAGAATTGGCCGAGAGTTAAGGCTCGCGTCTGACGGTAACGATAGATTACGAAGCCGCTGATCGCTATCAGCAGGGCCACCGGAACCGAAAGCTGTCCCCACCACGAGAGTGTAAAACCGGAGATGGCGAACATCTGGAAGAGGGCGACAAAAACCACCGCACCCGCCCCCTGTTCACTCCGCGCCGTGCAAATCAGAAAGCGTCCCGCATTACGGCCGCCGGCCATAAAATCTGCCACGCTGCGGACAAAGCGCCTGGAATAGAGAGCGATAACCGCGCAGATCATTAACGGCAAAATCATAATCAACCAGTCGACAATATGCATTTGAATCTCCCTTAATCATATTAATTATTATTCATTTCGGAACACTTTTTCTAAACCAGCGGGTTTCTCCTGCTTGCATCTGGCAACTGATAGTATCAATATTTCTCCCAACAGACTTACCGCTGGCAAGATCCAGCAGATCGCATTTATCCGGCAAGCGCAATATTTTGTTACCATTACTCAGTGCATGAATAGTGATAAAACCGTTGCCTGAATAAGTTACATCATTGCATGGACCGATTGGTTCAATACCGGCTTCGCGCACAATATTTCTTATCAACTCCGGTGTAAACGCTCCGGGGATAGCGATATAAATACTTGTCCAGTCTTTAAAGCGTTTTACCGCCCATCCGGTTTTGCCGGTACCGGTAATCTCGCCAAAAGCTATCGCGCTTTTGTCATCAATATAAAACAGCGGCTGCATGGATTCTGTTAAGACATTGTCTTTCAATCCGGCAGCAAGTTCATCATTGACGCCGAATAATGGCCTTATCCGGAAATGACTGGATGTTTCAGGAACGTATTTTACATTCATTCCGGTCAACTGATAAATGTTATCCTCGAAAGTTCCTTTATCAGAGGCAATCCCGGCTGCACTGACAAAAATCACAATATTTCCGTCTTTCTGCAAATTCTGCTTCACCCATTCGATCCTGGCTGCTGAAATTGTCGGTGCGGCGAGAAACAGATTCACTTTGTATTTTGCGCGTTTGGGATTTGTTAAATCAGCAAGGTTGTACGCATCCCAGGAAACGCCGGAACGACTGAGCGTCAGTCTTGCAAGCCCAACGGAAAGGTTGTTAAAGTTTTGACTGAAACCGTATGCTGCATAGTTACGGAGTTCGTCATCAATAAATACACCGATTTGCCCCCGGTCTTCCGGCATCGGATTTTTTGCCGCTAATTCCATAGCGGCAGCAAGTTCATTTACCGCTTCGACATATTTGGTGGAGTCAAACATATTACGACTCAATCCCAGGAACCACCCGCCCTGCCCCTGGGCGGCAAGCATTCCCAGATCACGTCTGCCCTGATTAATGAATTCATTCTCGTCATTGACCCCGCCCTGAATCATGATCTGAGTAGCGGCATCAGCAGGTTTCCATGAAGTATGAGTGCGGTAATCCAATTCGCTCAGCAATATTTTGCCGTGCAGTCCGAGTGAACCGGCAACAGAACTATAATTACCGGTACGACCTGGAAGACGCCATACTCCGTAATCCGGCACACTGATAAATCCGTCTATATATTTATCATCGAACAGCAGTTTCTGATTTGAGCGGCCGCTGTATCCCTGAATGATATCCGGAGAGTAAATATTGATAAAAATGTTTCTGCCAAATTCCTCTTTGACTACTTTTCCGAAATAATTAGCCGACTTCATCGCGCCAATGTCATTATGCCGGTTGGAGTCAATGATCCAGCGGTCTGTACCTTTTTTAGGATCCAGAAACCAGCCTTTGGTGCGCAATTCAAAAGGCGCGAGTTTAGCTGTTTCGAATGTTATTTCCGGATTCTGCCAGGCCTGACGCAAGCGGTTGACATCGCTGCCGTATATTTCACGGAGAAATATCCTGAAATCCTTTTCCACCCCTGGCGAAAAATCAAACCCCTGATATTGTACGTGCGGAAACCACTGGCTGTCAGTACCGCACCAGAGATTTACCCCGGCAACAGCTTTGCCGCAATCAAAGCTGTTAATATGTTTAATCAAATCCCGCAATGCTTCGGCGACAGTGCTTCGAAACTCCTCCGCGCTGTAACTGCATGCCCACCGGTCATACGGTCCGTTCCCCAGCTTATCAGGTTTGGTTACATGCACTTTTGTACCGGCAACTTTACGCCCGTCGTGATCGCGCCACACCGCATCCGGATGCTCATCCCCCCATGCCTGGTAGTCCGGCGTAATCCTCACATTCAGCATTATTACCGTGTCCGGCGAATAAGACAGCGCCAGTTCAATGCTCTTCCGGACTTCCGAAAAATCATATTTACCTTTCCCCTGCCACCAGTCTTTATCTGAAGTATAACGGGGAGTAAGCCAGATATAATGCCATCTGATTCCGGCTTTTAGCGTAGTTTTATATTCGCTCTCCTCGGTTTTAATCGTGAAATTATTGTACGCAAGCGACGGAACCGGCTTATCGTTTACATAAAGCACCGGAAAATTTCCGGAATTCTTAACATCCACTTTTACCGGTGCGCGCGTCTGCCAGAGCCGGCGGACTTCTTCAATCGGAATCGTTGGACTGCTCTCCTCGGCAGTAGGGGGTCTGGGCAGGAAACTGTTCGGCGCCGGTGCCGGACGCAAGCTGAGATCATCCCACCAGATCACCTGCGGAGCGCCACGCAAACTAAGCAGGGCATACAGTTGGTCATAACCGTCCGGCACTTTAAACATAATCTGCACATACCGCCATTGCGTACCGTAAAGCGGAGCGATCAGCGGATTCAAAGCAACCGGGTCAAACATCTTTTCCGGCTTATCCCCGGTCGCAGGCAGGATGATGCGGCACATTCCGGATGCTCCAAAATTCGGTTCAGTCAGGTGATACCAGCCGGTAAATAGATATTCCTGACCGGCTTTTACCCGGACTGGTCTGGATTTCCATGAAACTTCTCCGGATTGAGCAGTTTTCTCTATCTTGAAGCCTGGTTTTCCGCTGCGTGATACTGCCGGATCACGACTATAAGTTCCGACATTGGATTGCGCAGCAGGCATTCCAGCATCTGTTCTGCCGCTCTCATGGCCCCATTCCAGCGTAAATTTGGGAGCAGTGCTGGACTGTCCGTACCACTCAACACCATCCAGCAGATTTCTCGTATCACAGGGAATTATCGTAAATGAACTGCAATTATCTTCTCTTTCCAATTCAATGCTCAACACGCCTTTAGCGTCTGCAGACAAATACCGGACCGGACGGTCTGAAAAATTTACCACATAACCTTGCCCAGGTGCAACCCGAAATATTCCGGAGGATATGTGCAATATTGCGGGAGCATCGGTTACAACCTTAGCCGCAAAAATATTCGCCTTGATTGGAATTGATGAATTGGGAATCAGTTCCGCTTTGCCTTTGCGCCCGGGAAAAATAAAGCTTACCGTATCTGTTTCGCCGATTTTTAACGGCTTGCGGTAAATCTTGAAGTCTGTGATTACGCCATATCCTTTTGCAATACCATATCCGCCAATACCGATATACTTGTCGCCGAACAGTACAGGCGGACGTTTCATCGAACCGAACAAGCGGTCATCCAAATAAAATAAAACTCTCTGCCGGGTCCAGCATATTGTAAATTTATACCATTTTGAATTGCCAATATCCGCCTGACGAAAAATCTGGCTCCCTTCTTTACCGGCAGCAATTACCCATGGATAAAACTTATTTCCATTATCCTTGGCATTGATTCCTATGCTTAAGCCTGTATAATCAGGCGGCAATGAAGACTTTATTGAAACAAGAGTAGCGAATACATCTTTTCCGCCGCAAGCAGCAACCGCCTCTTTCAGCAACGGATAATACTTGAACTCAATAGCACCTTCATCATCCGGAAGAATACTTTCTCCGGAATAAAGCAAAACCGAAGCATCATCGCCGGCAATTTTAACTCCGTCCACATTCTGTATCCTGATAATTTCACCTTTACCTGAAATCGGTAAAACTTTTCCTGCAGCCGTCTCCGCACTCAAATCTTTACTGAAGGGAGCGGAAAAAACCACATCCTGTTCCAGCGCCATCGTTGAAAACAATACACATGACAGTCCGCCGGAAAGCAGCAGCATCTTAATCATCTTTCGTCCTTTGATAAAACATTTATGGAGCAGACTGAAATTATAGTCCGTAATAATTGGTGATTCTATAATAATATTCAACACTGGTTGCCAGGCCGACCATGCCGACATTGGTTGCGAACATTGCATTCTTTATTGGCGCATAATGCCCGTCTCCCCAGACAATATTAGCGGAGCCGCTGTGCCGGTCATGTATGACATCCTGAGCAGGAGATATTGAAGTCGGGTTCGAAGTGCCATTTATCGCAGCATTGGCTTTCGTCCCGGCATATCTCCATGTATCTCCCAGCAATATTTTAGTTGAAGGTTTCTTGACTCGGTTGTTCTTCCACGGCGTATACGACTGCACAGTGGCGCCAATGTAAGTTTGCCCAAAACCGTTGTCAAAATTGTATCCGATTGAAACAAACTGATATCTGGATGGGGAATTAGGCAGTTCAATGCAGCTATTGGGACCGAATGTCATCGGATCGGTCAGCATTGTCGCTGACGGGCACATAAAGATTTTAGGCGATGGCAGATATTTGTTAGATTTTAAACACCATGCCCAGTTCAATGCATTCCTGTAATCGGGGGGGTTATTAAAGTTGAATGGCACATAATAACCGTCGTAGTCATTTTGATATACAGAAAAAGCGGTGCCAATCTGTTTCATTCTGCTTGCGCAATCGGCCTGTCTGGCTTTTTCCCTGGCTTTGCTAAGCGCGGGCAGCAGCATTCCAGCGAGGATCGCGATGATAGCGATCACCACGAGGAGTTCGATTAAAGTAAAACCTCTAAGCATCAACGAGTTGCGACTTATCGGCTCTGCCTCATCGACCAAACCGTGCGTGCGGTTTTCCCTCACACGGCTTTCCCCCTGTTCTTCTTCG
>CAIPAT010000276.1 GCA_903863035.1 uncultured Lentisphaeria bacterium | reverse complement strand
CCGTCTCGCAACTTTATCCTCACGCGTTAGCCAGTGGCTAGTGATTAGGCTACATACCTGAAATGGACAATTGGTATGGACGAAACATTTCATTCGTCTAGTTTAGTGATACCTTACCTGGACACACGTTCTATGAGTGTGAAATTCAACGACTTGCAACTTTTATAATTTTTCATTTAATGGATCTCCTTTTTAAAATTTAATCAAACGTTTCAGGTTCACCATGGACGCCCACTATTTTGTTTTTCTAATTAACACTATCTAGATTATACTTGTAATATTTAAATATTGCTATATAATCTATACAGTTTAATATGGACTTTTTACAGTTTTTATCAATATGAATGTATATTTAATACCAGAACTAAATTTTTTAAACATCCAGATTTTAGCTGGAAACGGTCTATGGTATGACAGCAAGTGGGGCGGTCATGATGTAAAAAGCGATTGTTCCCGGCTTTATTTGCTCAAAAATGGCAGAGCCAGTGTCAGTTGCAAGCAGTACCAGATAGACTTAGTTCCCGGTAAGTTGTATTTATTTCCCAATGGCAGGTTTTTCGATTATTCCTGTAAAGATAAAATTGAACTGTTCTGGGTGCATTTTACCATTGAATTTATCCCTGGATTAAGCGTATTCAACTCATTTACGCCGCAAGTAAGTATTGATTTGCAAACTGGTCAAGCGGAATTATTTGAATCAATTATCAGTGATCTGGACAAAACAACTACTGCCGGGATGATGCAAAAGTATGCAAATATGCTCACGCTATTATCTAATTTTTTTCCAAGTGATATTCATAAAACATTACCGTCCAGGCAGGATTTTGAGCATTTAAGAGTAGTCACCGAATATTTGAACAAATATCCGGAGCGTGAATTTGACCTGAAGCAATTAGCGCGGATGGTTAATTTGCATCCCACCTATTTTTCCAATCGGTTTAAAAAGATTTTGGGAGTTCCACCGCTGCATTTTCTGATTGTAATCCGGATGCAAAAAGCGAGAGCCTTGCTGTTAAATACCAATTTGTCTGTATCGGAGATTGCCAGACAGTGCGGCTATGCGGATGAATTCTTCTTTTCGCGCACTTTCAAAAAATACATGGACATATCTCCAGCAAGAATTCGCCACAAAACCCAAAAGATGGAAGCAAAATAGACATCTATAATCCAACGCCTCCGCCAATTGCAACCTTTTTTACTCCAGCAGGTAGAGGTTGGCTATGGAGATGCCGCTCAGGATGGCGCCGGTGATGCCCAGAAAGCCCTGGTCGGTGCCGGCCAGATAGAGGTGGTCAAGGTTGGTTTTGCCTGTTTTGAATTTTACAGGCGAACCGTAGATCGCGCCGTTGATGCGGCCGGTATAACGCTGAACTGTTTTCGGCGTGAACGCATCAATGAATACTGATTCATTGTTCAGATTTTTAATCCCGGTGATCGCTTCCGTTTTTTGCAAAACCGTCGCAATGGCTTCATGTTTCCGGGGCGCATAATCTTCCTGAGACAGATTGAACCAGGCGGCATTATTCGCCATGACGGTAGTGCGGACGGCGCGTTCCGGGATAATATCACCGGGTTCAAATTTGAAGTTGAACGGAAAGCAGATGACGCCGCTGGACGCATCAATCATCTCCGGCGGATTGCGGAATTTGAAAGCCGGAGAATCGTTGAAGAAAATAATGGTGGCATTGCCAAGTTCCGCGGATTGTCCGCCGGGAATGGCGATGACTTCCATGAATGCGAGCAGTCCGGGATTGACGCCGAATTTGTCGTCGCGGGTATCGCAAAGCTGTCTGGTTTCAGGGGCGCCTGCGGTGGACAGGATATCACTGCATTCGATAATCTCACCATCAGAGGTTTGAATTTCCGCCGCCCGCCCGTTTCTGCTGATGATTTTTTTAACAGCGCATTTCAGTTGCAGTTCGCCGCCGGATTCCAGGAACCGCGCTTGCAGAATATCCAGCAGCGAACGGATGCCGCTGCCGCCGGGACGGAAAAAACCCTCTTTGAAAATGCTTTTATACATGATGACGAACTGGGAATAGTCCATGTCGTCTTCAATGGCGCTGCCGTAATACATCAACGGACAGAACAGCATATCGGTCAGCACGGGATCGCTGATAAAACCTGCCACGCGCGCTCTGGCCGACAGGAAAGGATTGCTGAGATTTACTTCGTCCCAGGCCATAATATCGTTGTCCAGGCGGCGGAAATTGTCAGCCTGCTCCGGGAAATTATCCGCGACCGATGACTCGAAAGCGGCAAAATTATTATCGAAACGCAGAGTTTTGCCGGGAAATCTTACTTCTGAAAAATTTTGTTCGCGCGGCTGAAGCGCCTCGTATGGAATCCGTAGCTGCCGGAGCAGTTTCAGCAGCGGCTGCGATTTCGACGCGCCGCGTCCGGCGAAATTGGTCATGGCATGCAGTCCGGTTTCCAGCGAGTGTCCGCCCCGGTTATAATATGAATTAAGGCCGCCGATGCGGGAATGCTGTTCGCAGATGCAGACTTTTTTATTATAATGCGCCAGCCGGATGCCGGCGGCCAGTCCGGAAAGGCCGGCCCCGATAATCACGCAATCATATTTCATACTACTATCCGTCTTTTTCTTGTTTTTTTAGAAATATTTTCATGCAGCCATTTTCATAAGTGTCTAATTCATAACGTTTGATTTTTTCAGCAATGCAGAGGAGAATTTCCGTCATTCCATCCGTCTCAAAAAGTTTTGGAGGAGGGATGCAAGGGGGAACCTTGAACTGTCAAGGTTTCCCCTGCAAACAAAAATTGTTTCTCGCAACATGCCACCGGCGGCCCGCCGGGCGTGATCCAACGGCGAGGCGTTGGTCGCCAAAGGCGAAAGGCATAAAGCCGGTCAGACGACCGGCACTCCCGGGTTTAACTTCATTACCTTCATGTTCTTCATGGTGAAGCTGCCTTTTATTATCATGTCCATCCATGTTAAACCTTTTAATTGCGGCTATGCCGCGCTAAGTTCTTCATGGTAAAGTGTATTTGTCTTTCCTCCGTGTGCTCTGCGTCCTTCCCGCAGTCGCGGGATAAAAATGTATTGGCTTTTTTTCGTGAATTTTCGTGCCTTTCGTGGTTAAAGTATTTCTTTCAACTTTCCTAGATTTCTTTCAAAAGTTTATTATCAGGAGATTTACGCACGGTCTCCTCCAGCGATTTGAATGAAGCGGCCAGCCTCTGGAATTCATCGGTGGCGGGCAGCGGAAATTCGCATTTTCCGCAATTCTCGATTTTTTCCAGCACATATTGAATAGTCAGTTTCTCTGCGGGGATCGCCGGCAGATAGCCTGCCTCGCCGGAAATATTATCACTGTTCTTAGCGACAACTCCGCTTTCAATCAGATGGAACAGGATATCCCGCACCTGCCGGACAGGTATGCCGGATTGATGCGCCAGCTCAATATCGGTGGGTGGTTTCAGCTCCTGCTGGTAGGCTTTGACAATCATCATCGTTACCTGAACAGTCAACTGTTTCTTCAGATTATAGCTGATATCCAGCGCATGGGGTTCGTATTCATATGATTCCAGATTCTGATGAGCAAACGATATTTCCGCGCCGAACAGCACAATCAACCAGCTCAACTGCAACCAGATAAGGAACAGCGGCAGAACAGCCAGGCCGCCATATATAGAATTGTATTTAGTGAAAAGCATAACTTGCAGAAAGATGTAGCCTTCCTGGACAACCTGATAGACGGTCCCGCTGACAACCCCTGCAATCACCGCTGATTTCCATTTGACTTTGGTATTCGGCATAAATGCATAGATGAAGGAGAACAGCAGCCATGCAGTCACCAGCGGCAGCAACTTCAAAATGGCTGGATTGCTGACTCCGCGCAAAAATGAAATATTACTGTCAATAAAACTGGAAAGACGCGAACTGAGCAGCACGGTAGCACTTCCGGACGCGATAATCAAAATCGGACAGGCGACGACCATCAGCATGTAATCACTGACTTTCCGCCATAATGAACGTCCTTTTTTAACCCCCCAGATATGATTGAATGACGTTTCAATATTGCCGATGACTTTCATTACTGTCCAGAACAGGAAAACTACGCCGATGCCGGCAACCATGCCGCCCTTGGCTTCGCGCAGCAATGCCTCCGCGTGTGCATAAACTTTATCCACCAGTCCGGGGTACTCGGCCAAATACTGGCATAACTGCGCCTTGAGCGTCTCCTCCAGTCCGAACCCTTTAGCGATACCGAATATCAGTGCAGCGATCGGAACGATTGAAAATACGGTATAGAAAGTCAGCGCGGATGCACGCAACTGGCAATGATCTTCTGTAAAATCTTTTATTGCCAGAATTAAAACCCGGATACTCTTTACCGCCGCCGCTTTGACAAAGTCCAGCTCATCAAGATTGATCTTCCAGACTTCGTCGGTAAAAAAAACTTTGATTTTCTTCAGCATAAAATGTTTTCCCGTCATTCCTCTTGAACCGTTTTTGCACCATTCCGGACTTTTGTCTTCCGCTTTGAATCCCAATGATAACCACAGAGAGAAATCCTTTTTATCCACGAATGACACTAATTGGCACTAATAAAACAGAAGCGCTTGCAGTGAGTTTGATTTTGCGACGCAAAATCAAATTCAAAGCAAAATATTCATTCGTCTTCATTCGTGTAATTAGTGGACAAACTTTTCCCTTTTTAAAAACTTTTATCTTTTTACTTTTGTCTTTTATCTTTCGTTTCTTATTTGATAAAAATGCAGGAACCGTAATACATCTGTCCTCTGCCTTCTGCATTCTCCCATTCTGACTCCTGACTCCTGACTTCCTTCTTTACGGCTTTCCTTTAGAATAACAATACAGTAATTTCGTTTTTTTCCAAATCAATTATATGCAAGGCTCGAAAAATTGCGGTATTTTAGACTGGAAAGGATATCTTGGGGTATTGTATTTGAATGTCAGGAATATATATTACAACCTTAGTTTTTATATGACAGAAGATAGAATTTTTCAGTAAAAATATAAGAGAAATACGATGGCAAGAATGACTAAAGAAGCCGTTAAACCGCCGGAACAGGCAGTCAACGTTTTCAAATTGAGATATTGTTTTTATATAATCGCCGCACTGTTTATACTGCTGGCGCTGTTTTCCCATAACCCGTCCGATTTTGCGGTGATTCAGGGAGGAAGCGATTCGCCGGTGTCAAACTGGATTGGCGAAGTCGGGGCCAGACTGTCTTGTGCACTGCTGTACATGTTCGGACTGGCGGCATATCCGATTGTATTCATTCTGGTCGCCTGCGCCCTGCGTTCCCTGCTGCCGCTGCCGACTTCCCGCCGCGGATATTCAGGGATGCTGCTGCTGCTGATTCTGGGAATTACAGTGCTCTTCGCAATACATCCGCAAACGTTTACTGAACAAACTGAAGCGCTGGGCATCGGACGCAGGGATATACCGAATTCCGCGCTTTCCGGCGGGGTTATCGGCCAGGTGCTGGCGGCCCCTGAATCTTCCGGCATTCCGGCGGGGTACGTCCGCAGGTTTATTGGAACGGTTGGAACTATTATTGCCGCATCGGTTTTTGTGCTGGCCGGCCTGGTACTGATCTGGTTTGCCGACTGGCAGCCGGCTATAAGGTGGATATTATCGCTCAATACATCGCCTTACGATGAAAAGGAAGAGCATGATGAACGAGATAATAGCAGTAATAATGATATAAAGGCGGCAAAGCTGCAGAAAGAAGAAAAAGACAAGGAAGCCGCGGAGATTGCGCTGCTGGAATTGCGCAGACAGTCGCTGGAATCCAAGGCCGATTCGGTTAAAGCTGAAAAGAAAGAAGAGCCTGCCAGGGTTGAACCGGTCAAAGTTGAACCAGTCGCGGAAGAACGTCTGCCGAAAATAGAAAAAACAGAAAAAGTCGAAGACGATGAAGATGAACATAAGCATTCACCGGTTCCGGCACGCAGAAAAAGTCAGAGCGATTATGTACTGCCGCCAATCACCATGCTCAGCAAAGGCAAAGAATCATCCGGGGAAAATGCCGGCAATGTCGAAAGAAGCAAACAGATTCTGCAGAAGACGCTGGAAAGTTTCAATGTTGAGGGCGAAGTCACCGGTACCATCACCGGTCCCCGCGTGACCCGGTTTGAAGTTTCACTCGCCCCCGGGGTAAAAGTTGACAAAGTCGCCAATATCGAAGGCAATATCGCAATGGAGCTGGAAGCCGAGAGCATTCGTATCCTGGCGCCGATTCCCGGACGCAATGCGGTTGGCGTCGAAGTGCCGAATTCAGTAGCCGACGCCGTTTACATGCGGTCCATTATGGAAACTGACCAGTGGAAAAACAGTAAATATGAACTGCCGATCGTACTCGGAAAGGATGTTGCCGGACGTCCGGTTATTCTGGATCTGGCCAAAGCGCCGCATCTGCTGATCGCGGGCTCCACCGGCAGCGGCAAAAGCGTGTGCATGAACACTTTAATCATGAGTCTGCTCCTGAAGTTTTCACCGGATGATCTGCGCATGATCATGGTTGACCCGAAAATTGTGGAAATGGCGACTTACGCACCGCTGCCGCACCTGATCACGCCGGTGGTCAACGACGCTCATAAAGTGCCGCTGGCGCTGCGCTGGGCGGTAAATGAAATGGAAAAACGGTACCGGATACTGGCTAAAGTAAAAACCAAGAACCTCGCCGGCTTCAACTCCAGGCCGCTCCAGCAGGAACCGGTCATGGATGACAACGGCGAACCGATTCCGGATAAACTGCCGTTACTGGTTATAATCATTGACGAACTGGCGGACGTCATGATGACCGACGCCAAGAGCGATGTGGAAACATCTATTGCCCGCATTGCCCAGAAAGGCCGCGCCTCCGGCATTCATATTGTTATCGCCACCCAGCGTCCGTCCGTCAACATCATTACCGGCGTCATCAAAGCCAATCTGCCGACCAGAATCGCGTTCAAAGTCGGTTCAATTGTGGACAGCCGCGTTATCCTGGACCAGAAAGGCGCGGAAAAACTGCTGGGACGCGGCGACATGCTGTTTGTACCGCCGGGCAGCGCCAACATTGAACGAATTCAAGGGGCAATGGTGGATGACAAAGACATTGAAGAAGTTGTAAAATTTGTTTCCGGCCAGGCTGAACAGGATTTCAATAATAATGTGACCTCGGAAACAGCCGAAGCAGAAGTGGAAAAGGATTTTGACGAATCGGAACCTTCAATTGAAGATTCCGCTGAAATTTCGCCGCTTCTTCTAAAATATATCCAGCCGGATGACGACGACCTGATCAAAAAATCACTGGAAATCATTCTGCTCGAACAAAAAGCCAGCACCAGCTATTTGCAGCGCCGGCTTAAGATCGGATATAATCGCGCCGCTGAAATCATGGATAAATTTGAACAGCGCGGTCTGGTCAGTCCGCCGCTGCCGGGCGGTTCTAAACGCGACATTCTGGTTTCTGTTGGAATTGAAAACGGTTAACTAAGAAGGGACTCTTATTATGAAAGATGATACGACAAAAAACGCGGTATTCATAGACGATGGACATAAACAGGATGTTCTGCCGCTTGATTTCGCCGCTGAAGAGAAAGCGAAAAATAATAAGAAAGATCCGTCGGTAAAGGTTAAAACCACTGCTCCCGTGCCGACCGAAGCAACGCAGGCGGAAACTATTGAGCCGCAGCCACCTGCAACTAATCAGATGCAGCAGGTGAACAAACCATTGTTTCAGAAGCAAGTTGAAGTTGTTCAGCCGCAGCCACCTGCGACTAATCAGATGCAGCAGGTGAACAAACCGTTGTTTCAGAAGCAAGTTGAAGTTGTTCAGCCGCAGCCGTCTGCCACTAATCCAATGCAGCAGGTGAATAAGCCGCTGTTCCAGAAATTTGAATCGGATTTCGATGACAGCGCTCCCGCGATGCCGGCCTTCAGAAGCGCAATCTATCCAGCAGGATATGCCAAACAGAAGGAGACCGCTGCCGCCGAATTCAACCAAAAACCGATGACCGTTTCAACTCAGCCTTTCTTTGCCGCCAAAAATGCTGCAACGAAGGAACCGGATACTTCAACCATGAAAACTCCGGAAAACGTTGAACATTTCCAACCGGAAAGAGTTGCTGCGGCGATTCAGGAAAAGAAATCACCGCACGGGCATCGTCAGAAAAATGTTGAAGTGGATATTTTTTTCGGGAAAATGTTATATGACGCGCGCAACAGACTTAACCTGAGCATCGCGCAGGTGGCCCAGGAAACAAAAATCCAGAAAGAATATCTCGAAGCCCTTGAATCGGAGGATTTTAGCCGGCTGCCGCCAATGGTTTATGTTTGCGCTTATGTCAGGAAACTAAGTGCGCTGTATAAAATTGAGCAGTCCAGAACAGAAGAAGTCATCGAAGTACTGAAGAAGAATCTCGAAGTATCACTGTCGGAAGAGATCATCGCCAACCTGGATATTGACCGGGAGCACAGCCCGGAAAGCGAACAGAAAGTTCGCAGCCTCTATTGGATGGCGGCGGCGGCAGTCTTACTCTTTATCGGTTTGGTTTCGATCGCTGTTCTGATGTTAATGTCCCCGAACAACCAGGACAAGAAACAGACAGTCGCGCCTGTCCAGCCGAGTTCTCCGGTAAGCACCGTTCAGGCTGCGGCTGCGGTTCCGGCTCCGGCGGCGGCTTTCGACCAGGCACGCCTTGAGAACCTGAAGGCCCGGCAGACTGTACCCATGACCGAACTTAGTCCAAGGCACTAATCATAAATGTTTTATAGATTAACAGAACAATGCCGTCGTGGCAGTTCGACCTGATTTTTCATTTAAAAGCTGGAAAAATAAAAAAAACTGTCTATATTAGTGGGCTATGAAAATATTATTAATAAACGGACCTAATTTGCAGCTCCTCGGAATGAGAGAGCCGGAGATATATGGCAGCACCACTTTGAATGCCCTGAATAAGCATTTGAAGTCTGTCGCCGGTTCCCTTGACTCGGAGCTTGTCTGTTGTCAAAGCAATCACGAAGGTGAGATCGTAGACCGCATTGCCGAAGCTCTGACTGACGGCACTGACGGCATTATCATCAATCCGGCCGCGTATACTCATACCAGCATTGCAATTCATGATGCGCTGCTGGCAGTAAAAATCCCCTCAATCGAAGTGCATATCAGCAACATTTGCGCCAGAGACAGCTTCAGGCATATTTCCATGACCGCACCGGCGTGTGTCGGCATGATTGCAGGACTTGGTGTTGACGGCTATGAATGGGCGCTGAAAGCGCTGATTAAATATTTGACCGATAGAAAAACTGAAAAAAGTAACAAGAGGATAAAAAAGTCATGAAGATTGAAGAAATCAAAGTCATAGTCAAATTAATGGCTGAAAACGACCTTACCGAATTCAAGATTGAAGCGGAAGAATACAATCTCTGCATTAAACGCGGTCATGAGCATAATATGATAACGACTCATGTTGCCGCCGCTCCGGCCGCCACTCCGGTTGCCGCGCCGGCCGTCGCCGCCCCCGCCGCGCCGGTTGCGCCTGCTGCTCCTGAAGTTAAAGCCGTCCAGAAGACCATTGACTCTCCGATCGTCGGAACGTTCTACCGTTCTCCGTCGCCGGAAGCTAAGTCTTTCGTCAATATCGGCGACAGGGTTTCTCCGGAATCCGTCGTCTGTATCATTGAAGCAATGAAAGTGATGAATGAGATCAAAGCCGAAAAAAGCGGCGTTATCAAAGAGATCCTGATTGAAAATGCCAGCCCGGTTGAATACGGGCAGCCGCTGTTCGTTATTGAATAATAAAATATTACCCGGGGAAAACCTATGTTTGATAAGATACTGATTGCAAACCGCGGGGAAATCGCCCTGCGTATAATTCGGGCGTGCCGGGAAATGGGCATAAAATCTGTTTTGGTCTATTCCAAAGCAGATGCTGACAGCCTGCCTGTAAGACTGGCTGACGAAGCAGTCTGTATAGGACCTGCAGCCGCCAGTGCCAGCTACCTGTTGATTGACCGTTTGATCAGCGTGGCTGAAATCTGTGACGTGGACGCCATTCATCCGGGATACGGATTTCTGGCTGAAAATGCTCATTTCGCGGAAGTATGCAACGATTGCAAAATAACCTTTATCGGCCCCACCCCTGCGCAGATGCGGGCAATGGGCGACAAAAACGTTGCCAGGGCGACCATGATCAAAGCCGGAGTGCCGGTCACCCCCGGCAGCGACGGCCTGATTGAAACCGAACAAGACGCGGTCAAGTTCGCCAGAAAACTGAAATATCCGGTTATCATCAAGGCATCCGCAGGCGGCGGCGGACGCGGCATGCGTATCGCTCACAATGACGCCAGCCTGATTCAAGGCTTCCATGCCGCGAAAACCGAAGCGGAAAACGCATTCGGCAACGGCGACCTTTATATGGAAAAATATCTGGTTAATCCTAAACATATAGAATTCCAGATCATCGCTGATTCCCATGGCAACGTGGTCCATCTCGGCGAACGCGACTGCAGCATCCAGCGCCGTCAGCAGAAATTGATTGAAGAATCGCCATCCCCTTCACTGACCCCGAAACTCCGGGATCGCATGGGCAAAGCCGCCATCAAAGCCGCCAAAGCGGTGAATTATACCAATGCCGGAACCATCGAGTTCCTTCTGAACGCCGAAGGCGAATTCTATTTTATGGAAATGAACACCCGTATCCAGGTGGAACACCCGGTTACGGAAGAGATTACCGGCTTTGACCTGATCAAAGAACAAATCCGTGTCGCCGCCGGCGAAAAGCTCTCATTCAGCCAGAAAGACGTTCAGATTCACGGACATGTGATTGAATGCCGTATCAATGCTGAAGATCCTTATAAGAACTTCACCCCGAGTCCCGGCCTGGTAAGCATGTTCATTCCGTCCGGCAGTATCGGTGTCCGTGTGGATTCTCATGTCTACAGCGGCTACAGGATTCCGCCGAACTACGACAGTATGATTGCCAAACTCATAATCAAAGGCAAAGACCGGGCGGATTGCCTGTCCAGATGCCGCAGGGCGCTGGAGGAATTTATCATTGAAGGTGTCAAAACCACCATTCCGCTGACGCTGGCGGTTATCAATAATAAAGATTTCGCCGCAGGCAAATACGATACCGGATTCCTTGAAAGAACTATTAAGGAAGGTTTATTGTCTTCCAATCATTAATACCGATGACGGGGTTTAACAAAGGAGAAGAAGCCATGAAAGACTTGAAATCCATAAAAAAAGACAGTATCGCACCACAGTCTTCCAACGCGGCAACCTGCGCAGGCAGCAGCGAACTCGGAGTAATCAGGATTCATG
Organism: uncultured Lentisphaeria bacterium; assembly: GCA_903863035.1. Classification (GTDB taxonomy): domain Bacteria; phylum Verrucomicrobiota; class Lentisphaeria; order Victivallales; family Victivallaceae; genus CAIPAT01. Next base: position 22,108 of record CAIPAT010000276.1, on the reverse strand, counting down.
AGAATGTAATTTCTTCAATCGTCCGCAAAGCCGCGCTGGCGGTTGACGGCGTATCCAGACTAGCCGGCAGTTCTTTTGTGGATAATATCGCAGAAATAGTCGGCAGTCGCAAAATCAGCGACCGCGCCATCTCCATCAAACTGGATGATGACAAAGTTGAAATTGAAATCAAGATCAATATGAAGTTCGGCTATAAGGTTCCTGAAGTCGCTTCAGAAGTTCAGACCGCGATCATCGAGCAGGTTGAAAACACTACAGGCATGAATGTAGTCTGCGTCAATGTCGTTATTCAGGAAATTGAAGAAGTTGCCGAACACGCCGATAATGAAGAAGAAGAAAACAATAAATAGCTAATGGAATATTAAAGATGGAAGCTTTCTTTAAAAGCATTTTTCAGGCAAAAGGGCCGGCGCTGGATTTCAACCGTGGATTTCTTACCGCGATTGCGGTAATTCTGGCCATCCTGTTTATCCTGCTGGTTTTGAGACTGATCGTCGCATTTATTTTCCGCACCAGGCGTTGCAGCGGCGTCACTATCAACGGCGCTAACGGCAATGTCTTTATATCCAGCTCAGCGATCACATCCCTGATCCGTTCGCTGGAACAGGAATTTAAATTCGTGGAAATAGATAAAGTCCGCCTCTACACCCGCAGCAAACAACAGTTTCTGAACATTCAGATTGATTTCGACGCCAGCGGCGGCGGTCTGCCTCCGTTGTCCGCCGATTTGCAGACTCGGGTGCTCGCCGCGCTGAAAGACGTATTCGGTATCGAAAGCATAAATAAAGTTCATATCACGCTTAGAAATATCACGATCAACGAGCCACTGCCGAAAATCGAGAAAATCGAGTTTTCAGCAGGCGTTTAAAAACAGTTTAACCACAGAGACATCCCGCAGTTGCGGGACTAACCCGAGAGTTAGCAAGACACAGAGAAAATCCATTTTCTTTATAGTATGGGGTAATTTCAAAATCAGATGCCCCCAGGTTTAAGTTCCGTGTCTTTCAGTGTATTCAGTGGTTAAAGGATTTCCTTCGTGCTTTTTCACGTTTTTCGTGGTTAAATAACAATTTTCTATACTATGAACCTGATTCTTGCTTCGAAATCCGAACGCAGAAAACAGCTCCTCGCTGAAATGAGCGTTGAGTTCAAGATCGTTTGCGCGGATACCGATGAACTGTCAACCGGCTATCACCGCAGTATCGCCCTGCTCAACGCCATCGCCAAAGCCCGTGCCGTCGCCGCTGATTATCCGCATGATCTTGTCATCGGCGCGGACACTGTCATTGAATTTGAAAACCGCGTAATCGGCAAACCGGCCGACCGCCAGGACGCGTTCAATATCATTAAATCGCTTTCCGGCAAACCGCATTATGTCGTTACCGCGATCTCTCTGATCAACCGCTCCCGTAATCTGGAATGTATTTTCACGGAAAGCACCAAAGTTTTTTTCCGCCCGCTGACAGAAGCAGTCATCAATAATTATCTCGACCAGGTGCATGTTCTCGACAAAGCCGGTGCCTATGCCATCCAGGAATGCGGCGAAATGATCATCGAAAAAATCGAAGGCCCCATGGACAACGTAGTAGGCCTCCCCTGCGCCAAACTTAAAACCGCCCTCACCGCCTGCGGCTTCAGCAATTCCTAATTTTTCGGCATTACAGGATTTTGCGGTGCGGCTAATTCTTCATAATTTTTAGCTTCATGTCTTTTCAAACACTCACAACACCAGACTCCCCCATCATTGTCGCTATATCTAAAAGGGATTTACCTCTTGTACAAAATTGATGATCTTTCTTGTCAAATAGAATTCTTTCATGGCGAGCAGAACATATAAAATTAGGATTGGCTTTATTTTCTAGTAGGATCATTGCATTTCTTTCAGAGCCGTTCACCACAGCTATAAACAAGGCGCTTTCACCTTTATTGTTTAAAACATTAACATCTGGTTTATATTGCATAAAATGTTTTATGTCTTCACACCAATATTCACCAATAGCTGACATTATTGTGGTGTTCCCCTCAGCATCTTTCTTGCTTATATCTGCACTGACATACCTGTCCCGGTAACCGCGTTGCCATACCCCGGGAGTGCCGGTCGCCTGACCGGCAATTTGGATTTTATTATTAAAGCCGGTCAGGCGACCGGCGCGACCGGCATTTGCAATAAATTGATTTATGCGCCTGGCGCTATAGCCCTTCCACGATGTAATAATTTTCCCTAATTCAAAACCAGGATATGCGTTAATCAGAACGTGAACATGATTGGGCATGATAACATAAGCAATCAGCTTATAACGAACTCCGTTAAAATGCTGCCAGTTCTCCTCGACAATCTCCGCACATTCTTTATTTTTGAGAATGCGCGAACCATGACCTATATCCAGCAATTCCTCAATTTCTTTCCGTCGGTCGGCATCCATATTCCCGTTATCATGGTCTTCCAACTCCGCTTGCAAAGACTTTAAGCATTCATGCGGCAGGCTGTCGGCCAAACGATAAGTTATGACTTGAAATATGCCGCCTTGATCAAAATGTGGAAGATTGCCATGGTTGTACCAGCCTTTATTAAAGCCGGTCAGGCGACCGGCGCTCCCGGGTGGCTGCCGCCAATCATATTCGTGACATTGTTCGCTTCCGGAATATTAGCGGGAAGAATCTTTAACTTTTTCCGACTATATTAAACTTTACGCTCATTTTCAAATCACATGAATAATTATAGTCCATAAAGACAATGAATCAACATACGGATTATCTGCCAGTTCGGATTCGTGTCTTCCCCCGGGAGTGCCCGGGGGAAATGAATATCACTTTGCCTTTAGCAATTCGTCGAACTGCTTCTTTTGATCGTTGACGGCGAAGACGAAAGTCCCGCGATGATTGGCGCTTTCACCGGCGAATATCGCCTGTGCATTGGCCGCGCCCAGCGTGCGCTGATATTCAACCGGCAGCTGCACCATATACGGGGTGACTACTTCATCAATCGCGCCGTAATAAAAATATGTCGGAGTACTGAAGCGCCAGTTGTAGCTGGAATTCAACTGCAGCTGCTGAAAGAAACGGTTCGACACCAGCGAGCCCTGGTTGATGAATTCTTCCTGAAACAAATCCTTGACCTTGGCCGGCAGTTTCTTTTCCGCCTCTTCCCAGGTCATCCGGTTACCGCAAAACTCGCGGACCGTCTGCAAATATTCCGGTTTTACTGCCGCGGCAGTCAGTCCGGTCAGTTTGTAGTAGTTTTCGTAGGCATTCACGAGCATGGCGGCGGTTGCCACCAGCCAGTTGACGTCCAGTTTGGAAGAGACATGAATCCAGCGACTAACGCACAGGTAAATATCGTTCGGTGCGCTGGCAAATGCCGCCGCCTTGACCGGGATGCCGATTTTTTCCAGACGGTTCAAAAATGCCGATGTGCTGAATGATCCCTGAGACCAGCCGCTGAGAAATAATTCAGCGGGCGTGATTTTCAAGTCGGAGCAGATCGCCCTTGATGCAAGCAGCATGTCCAGACAGGCTTGCGCGGTACTCTCTTTTACCAGCCAGCTGTCAGGCTCTCTGGAGACGCCTTTGCCGATATAATCCGCCGCGATCACGATGTAACCCTGACCGGCAAACTGCGCGATAATCATTCTGGTCTCCATTGATTTCTCAATGTTTGACGGCACTTCAAAACGCGAAAATACGGTTCCGTGCTGATAAGAGACGACCGGCAGCGTCGTCGAGTCCACTTCCGGAACAGCGATCAAACCGGAGACTTGGACCGGGCGGTTATTGTCTTCCGGGATCACTGTGTTGTAGATGACTTTGTAAAGGGTGACCGGATTTTTAGCGGCCGGATAGGTCATGGGAAAACTGGAGAACTCCGCGAGTTCGCCGGTAAGTATCTTGTTCAATCGCTCAACGCTGTACTTGCCGATCAATTGATATTTGACGCCGCTGTTTACCTGTTTGAAGTCTGCTGACACGGTGGAATTATCGCCATTGCCGATATTTTCGCTCATTGCGGTGACGGCAAAACATGCTATTAATCCGCCCGCCACGATCAGTTTTCGACCGATAGCACCCCATACTTTTTTCATAAAAAGACTCCTGATTGACTGATTTTTTTTCTGTTATTTAACCGCTCCAATACTTCTAATTTACCTCATAATAGCCATGAGTCAACTGACGCAAATTACAGCAGCTTCCTGTTTTCACATGCTCCGTGGCTTTAAAAATGCGATTAAAAGTTTTAAATGACTTTGCGCAAACGTTTTAAAGCTATATTTATTGACGAAAATATTATATATAGAGAAACGTAATTGAAAGTTGAAAGTTGGGAGCGGTCAGCTATCCGACCAATGTCCATGTCGTCCATAATATCCATAGGCCGGCTTCCGGGAAACCGATGGGGCCTATGGGCGATGGATAAGTCCAAAATGAGGAGAGTAGGTGTCCAAAATGGTTAATGGAGTCCTGAAAACCCATCGGCCTCATGGCTTTCAAGGATGGTTACGGATTGTTTGCGATATAGTCGGCGACTGCGGCTTTCAGGTCATCCGCGATCTTGACATTTTTGGGTTGCTGGTTGCGGATTACTTCGCTGCCGTAACCGGTGCGCACCAGATATCCGCATTGACAACCGGCCCGTTCGGACGCTTCGAGGTCAGAAAGGCGGTCGCCGACCATGAAAGATTGCTTCAAGTCTACGTTGAATTCAGATGCGGCATTGAGAATCATGCCCGGTTCCGGTTTGCGGCACGAACATTCTCCTGAAAACTCAGGATGGTGCGGACAATAGTAAAAAGCATCAATCCGGGTACCGGCGGCAACCAGCAGTTCCTGGATTCTGGCATTGACTTCGTCGACATCGGTTTCTTTGTAATATCCGCGTGCGACGCCAGCCTGGTTGGACACGACAATCACTAGGAAACCGTGCTTGCGCAGTTCGCGTATAGCATCAATCACGCCGGGAATAAGCGCTACTTTCTCCGGCTGCCAGAGGTAGTCCACTTCTTCATTGACGACGCCGTCACGATCAAGGAAACAGGCTTTATTCATAGAATCACCAAACCTTACAAATATTTAAAGAAGTAATAAGAATAGCTTGATATTGTGGAATTTTCAAATAAATTATCAAACTGATAAGCTTAAGGATATTAAAATGGACAGCGATGTTGAAAGTATTATTAAACAACTGAAAAATGGCGAAATCGACATTTTTTCAGCGTTGTCTGCTGCTGCTAAAAGCCACAGCATTACAGATTTAGGATTTGCCAAAATCGACAACGACAGAAAATCCCGCTGCGGTTTTCCTGAGTTCATTTACGGCGCCGGCAAAACCCTGGACCAGATATGCGGCATCATTCCAGCAATCCTGGAAAGAAAGAATCCGGTACTGGTCACCCGTATAGACGCCAGTACCGGAGAAAAAATCTGCAAAAAGTTTCCGAAGGCGGAATACGATACGCTGGCCCGTACCCTGATTATACGGCAGAAAAAATCAGGAGTCAAGCCTGCTGGCAATGTTCTGGTGGTAACTGCCGGAACTTCCGATCTGGGCGTGGCGCTGGAAGCAAAATATACCGCCGAGCTGTGCGGTTGCGGTGTCGAACTGATTTCGGACGTCGGCGTCGCCGGCATTCACCGCTTATTCGCGGAAGCTGATCGACTTAGACGCGCCGATGTTGTCATCGTAGTCGCCGGTATGGAAGGCGCCCTGCCCAGTGCGGTAGGCGGCCTGGTAAACTGTCCGGTGATCGCGGTTCCGACCAGCATCGGCTATGGAGCTTCGCTGAATGGTTTTACAGCTCTGTTCTGCATGCTCAGCAGTTGCGCCAGCGGTATAACCGTCGTTAACATTGATAATGGTTTCGGCGCCGCTTGCGCAGCCGTCAGAATAGTGAACGGCAAAAGCTAAAACCGGCGGAACTGTTATTCTCTATTAATTTCTGTAAAATAATTAGAGATTTAATCATTTCGGGTATATATTCCCACTTTTGAAATTTGACAGTTCCTCTAAGTTCAGAATTTGAATAATAAGAGTGATTTTTAAAGCCGCTTCAAAATGTTAAAAACAGTCAGGCGGCAGTAGATAACAGGAAAAGTAAAAATGAAAGATTATCCCAAATATCGTTATCCGGAACAGGTTGCAATAACCAGCCGGCAATGGCCTGACCGTAAAATAGAAAAAGCTCCAGTATGGGCTTCGGTTGATCTGCGTGACGGCAATCAGGCGCTGCCGATTCCAATGAACCCGGAAAGGAAGCGCGAATATTTCAAAATGCTGATAGAAATCGGCTTCAAAGAAATTGAAGTAGGATTCCCTTCCGCGTCGCAGGACGATTTTGACTTCGTAAGAAGTTTGATTGAAGACAATATAATTCCGGACGGCGTTAGAATTTCGGTGCTGACCCAGGCCAGAAAACATCTGATTGACCGCACGATTGAATCCCTGATCGGCGCCAAAGATGTGATCGTTCATTGTTATGTGGCTACCTCTGACCTGCACGGTCAATTCGTTTTCGGACGCAATCGCCAGGAAGTCAAGGAAATGGCCGTGGACGGCACTAAAATGATTATTGACTCAATCCGGGAACAAGGTCTGAAAGCCAGAGTCGGATATGAGTATTCTCCCGAGGAATTCACGGACAGCGACATCGACTTCGTCATTGAGGTATGTCAAGCCGTCAAAGAAGCCTGGGGCCCGTGCCGGAAAGATGATTTCATCCTGAATCTGCCCGCAACGGTAGAACGCAGACCGCCATATCAGTATGCGGACATGATCGAGTACTTTTGTAATAAATACCGTTACATGAACGAGACCACCATCAGTATTCACGCTCATAACGATCAAGGTTGCGCGGTTGCCGCCAGCGAAATGGCGCTGTTAGCCGGAGCGGAACGGGTTGAAGGCACTATCTTCGGGCATGGTGAACGCACCGGCAATCTGGATATTGCCGTATTGGCGTTGAACCTGTATTCCCGCGGTGTGGACATCGGTCTGAATTTCTCGAACATGCCTGAAATCGTCAGAATTGTGGAAGATGCTTCCGGAATAGAAGTCCATCCCCGCCATCCCTACGCCGGACAACTGGTCTTTACCGCATTCTCCGGTTCGCATCAGGATGCCATCCGCAAAGGTATGGACCAGCTGAATGAAGCCTCGGTATTTTTCAAACAGGGCTGGAAAGTGCCTTATCTGCATATTGATCCGGCTGATATCGGGCGTAGTTATGAGAAACTGATCCGCATTAACAGTCAGTCCGGCAAAGGCGGGATTGCTTTTATTCTGGAAAAAGAATTCGGGATTTTCCCGCCGAGAAAGATGTTGCCTGAAATCGGCAAGGCTATTCAGCAACTGGCTGACGCCAAGGGCGAAGAGATCGATTCCAAGGAGTTATACAAGTTCTTCCAGGACAAATTTGTCAATGTGAAAGGGCCTTATAATTTTAAATCATTCTCCAGAGAAATAGTAAATATTGAAAACGAAGATATAATTTCTGTGACTTTGCATGTTGGTATCAATGGCAAGGAGTATGTCCTGGAAGGCAAAGGAAACGGGCCGGTTTCGGCAGTGACTCATGCACTTCAGGCGTGTCCGGAAGTCCCTGACTTTACGCTGGATGATTTTTCAGAGAAGTCTCTGGGCCATACCGCTGACGCTGTAGCGATAGCGTTTGTCGGAATCAGGATAGCATCCGGAACAGAAATGGTCTACGGAGCTGGTGAACATTCAAATATTGACCGCGCGGCAATAGCAGCACTATTCAGTGCGCTGAACCGTGCTGCGGCATTATAATAATAAAAAGGGCCTTATTGAAACATGAAAAAGTACTTGACTATCGGCTTGATTATCGCGCTCATTGTCGTTGCGCATGTTATCGTTATTCGCATGTTCTGGAAAGGGCATAAAGATACTCCGCCGCCGGTAGAAAATGCGGCAGAAGCGAAACCGGCAGAGATTGTTGAACAGAAAGACGCGTCCGGCAAACCTGTTGCAGTAAAGCCGGCCGGCATTGCCGCGAAACCTGAAACAGCGGCAGGGAAAAGTCCGTCGCTTGGCAAGTTTTTTCAATATAAACATGCGATTGAGGGCAATATCCCATGTATACCGCTAAGTTCCGAGGCTACTACCGGAATTTTAGTTGATATTGACAGCCGGAAAGTACTCTGGGCCAAGAATCAGCGTGAAGCCACTCCGATTGCTTCAATGACCAAGATGATGACACTGCTGCTGGCGATGGAAGATATTGCCCAGCGGCAGGATCTTTCACTGGAAACCCCTGTAAAAGTTTCTAATGTAGCATCGAAAATCGGCGGCAGTCAGGTATATCTTGACCCGAAGGAAACATTCACGCTCAGTGAATTGCTGAAAACTGTTGCGATTAAAAGTGCCAATGACTCCGCATATCTTGTTGCCGAATTTCTCAGCGGCGGCGATGTAAGCAGTTTTATTGCCAGAATGAACCGCCGGGCTAAACAATTGAAGATGCCGAGCACGAATTTCGTCAACCCCAACGGCTTGCCGGTAGAAACCGGCGAAAACTCCACCAGCAGTCCCGAAGGCATGGCATTGCTCGCCGAACAATTGCTGGAATATCCGCAGATTTTAAAGTGGACGTCCTCTCCGACTGATACTTTCCGTGAAAAAGGCACCAAGGGATATCAGGTATTGACCAATACCAACAAGCTGATTGGCAACTGCACCGGAGTCAACGGCATGAAAACAGGCTTCATCAGAGTTTCCGGCTTTTGCATAACCGTAACCTGTACCCGCGGCGGTAAAAGAATGGTTGCGATGGTTACTGGATTCCAGGATAAAAACCACCGCACAAATTTCATCAAAAAGTTGCTCGACTGGGGATACAGGCGTGATGCCGTCATTGACGACCTGGAAGCGCTGGCCAAATTCGACAAAAGTGTAACAAATGTCGCAGGCAAGGAAAAGGGCAGCGCCAGAACTGCATTGACTAATAAGAAGAGAAAAGCTGCGGCTCCGGTCGAAGCTGAAGGTCACGAATAGAGCCTGCGCAGATTGGATTTATATAAGGCTGGAGATTAAAAAATCCGGCCTTTTTTGTGTATAAAAAAACGGAAAGGAAAACCTTTCCGTTTTAAAATTCAATATCGCTGGATAATTAGAGAGATTTCATTCTCGGTTCAAGATACTCAATACAACTGCTGAGCGAAGCAAGTTTAGGATAATCTTCTTCGGGTATCTGCACCTTGTACTGCTTGCGTAATTCCATAACGATGTCGAGGAAATCCATTGAATCCAAATCCAATTGATCTCTCAATTTTTCATCCGGATTGACTTGAGAACAATCTCCGTCCGGAAGAATATCATTAATGATCTCGATAATAGCATCTTTTATCTGGTCTCTTGTCATGCTTAACTCCGTTTTTTCATGTCCGGCTGCAACAGATTCTATAAATAATTGCAAATCCAAGTTTATTAATAATCTTAACCCCCGTAGTAACCGGGTATCCTAAAATAATCAATCAAGGAATATAGCCTGAAATTTGCCGTTTGCAAGAGTATAAAACTATAAAGAAAGGCATAAATTCAGATGTTTTTAAATTAACCGGATTTTCATATCCTATCAAAATTATACAAAATCAGAACGAGCTGATCCTGATAAATTTTTCTGTCATTTAAAAGGAGTTACAGGTTGAAACTCTTGTAATTTCATATATCTTTCATAGAGTTTTTTCATCGTCTCAAAGATCTTTAATTCATGATAAATTTTAAAATACAGGTTTAGAATATGTGTGGAATTGTTGGATATGTAGGAAATCGAAGCATCGTCAAGACCCTGCTGGACGGTTTGAAACGGCTTGAATACCGCGGATATGACTCTGCCGGGCTGGCGCTTTTGGAAAAAGATAAGATCCAGGTCGTAAAGACTATCGGTAAAGTCAGAAATCTGGAAAATAGAATATTGAATGAATTGGGCGATATCGAGCTTGCATGCCCCACTGCGGGGATCGCGCATACCCGGTGGGCGACACACGGGGCACCATCCGAGCGCAATGCTCATCCGCATCAGGATTCATCAGGACGTTTTGCGATTGTCCATAACGGCATTATTGAGAATTATCTGGAACTGAAAAGTCATCTGCAAGGGAAAGGTCGTGTCTTTGTCTCTGAAACCGACAGCGAAGTACTGGCCCATCTGATTGCCGAGTGTTACGAAGGGGATTTACTCAGCGCTACCGCCGCGGCTCTGAAAAAAGTAAACGGGACTTACGGGGTTGCGGTAATGTGCGTGACAGATCCTGGCGCCATCGTCGTCGCCAGACATGGCAGCCCGATTGTCATCGGTGTCGGAAACGGCGAAACACTGATTGCCAGTGACGTTTCCGCAATTGCAGCATATACTCAAAGGGTGATTTATCTGAATGACGGCGACCTGGCAAAGATTACTACCGAGAATATCGACATTCGAAACATTGAAAATATTCCGGTATCCAGGGAAATCGCTCATATTGACTGGAACCCGGAAGCCGCCGAAAAGAGCGGTTATGACCATTTCATGCTTAAAGAAATTTGTGAACAGCCGGAATCTGTTGCCAACGCCATCCGCGGACGGCTGGACAAAGGTTCAGCCACGGCAATACTCGCCGGATTGAATATGACTTCCCGCGAACTTGCGCAGGTTAACCGCATTATTATTGCAGCCTGCGGTACCAGTCTGCATGCCGGAATGGTCGGTCAGTATTTCTTCGAGGAACTGGCAAGTATTCCTGTTGATGTCGAACAGGCTGCTGAATTCCGTTACCGTAATCCGATTATCGAGCCCAATTCACTCGTCATACCAATCAGCCAGTCGGGCGAAACCGCTGATACGCTGGCGGCAGTGCGCGAAGCCGCCAATAAAGGAGCGATTGTCGCGGCGTTATGCAATGTTGTCGGCTCTACTATCGCACGTGAATCCGGACGCGGCATTTATCTGCACGCCGGACCGGAAATCGGCGTGGCATCAACCAAAGCGTTTACCTGTCAGGTCACGGTACTGTTGATGCTGGCCCTGCTTTTCGGCAGAAACAGGCGGTTGTCGCGTGAAGAAGGACTTAAGATTATTGAAGATGTTAACTCAATTCCAGGCTTGATCAGCCAGGTGCTTGAACGCAAAGAAGCTATTGAAAAGATTGCAAAAAAATACGCCAGTGCCAAAGACTTTTTCTATATCGGACGCGGCTGTCTTTATCCGGTGGCGCTGGAAGGTGCACTGAAACTCAAGGAGATCAGCTATATCCATGCGGAAGGCTACCACGCGGCTGAGTTGAAACACGGCCCGATCGCGCTGCTGGAAGCCGGTGTGCCGGTGGTCGCTCTGGCCAATAATATTCCCGGCAAAGACAAGATGATCGGCAATATCCAGGAATGCCACGCCAGACAGTCTCCGGTCATTGCCACGGCTACGGACGGCGATAAGGAAATCGCAAGCATCGCTGATGACGTGATCTGGATTCCTGAATGTTCCAAGTTCGCGTCGGTGGTTCCGACGGTAGTTGCGCTTCAGTTGCTGGCTTATTATATCGCACGGGAAAGAGGTTGCGAAATCGACCAGCCGCGAAACCTTGCCAAAAGTGTAACAGTCGAATAATAAAAAGAGTAGTTGTTTTAAATGATGTTTATATATAATCTGCTGTTCCCGCTGGCATTCATTTTTTTCATACCGGGGCTGGTCATCAAGCTTATCCGCCGCCCCGGACAGAAGAAAACATTTCTTGAACGCTTTGCCATTTTTTCCCCGGAGAAGAAACAACTCTTACAGGCAATGCAGGGTGCGATATGGATCCACTCCGTCAGCGTCGGGGAAACCATGATCGCGCTTTCCCTGTTGAAGAAGTGGAAGACAGAGCACCCTGAGCGAAAGTTTGTGCTGTCCACCACCACCACGACCGGACAGGCACTGGCGATGGAGAAAGCGCCGGCCGGGGTTGTGGTTTTCTTCTGTCCGGTTGACTTTATCATCTTCGTCCGCCGCGTTTTTGCGCTGCTCAAGCCGTGCATGATGATAATCCTGGAAACCGAAATCTGGCCGAATATGATCAATGAGGCTCACCGCCGTAACGTAAAAACTGTCCTGATCAATGCCCGGATGTCCGACAAATCATCCAGGGGCTACTACCGTTTCCGGATGTTCTTCCGCCCGCTGCTCGAAAAGTTCGACAGCATCTGCGTTCAGACCGAAGCCGACTTCAAGCGTTTCAGTTCAGTCGCCCCCGCCGCGCCGGTAAAAGTCTGCGGCAATATGAAATTTGACCAGACCGTTCCGGAAAATCTGCCGGCAATAGACCTGACCAGATACTTCGGGACTGGATCACATATGATACTGCTGGCAGCCAGCACTCATCCCGGCGAAGAGGAGCTGATTGCCGCGACCTTCAAAAGTATCCTCCCTGAGTTTCACGGGCTGAAGCTGGTCATCATCCCGCGCCATGCTGAACGCGGCGGCGAAATTGCTTCGATCCTGAAGAAGCTCGGGGTAAATTTCGCGCAGCGCACTGCTGCGGATAATCCGCAAAATGTTGACTGCCTGCTGGCCGACACCACCGGCGAAATGCTCAGTTTCATGAAGCAGGCGGATGTCGTCATCATGGGCAAAAGCCTGGCCGGACAGAATGAAGGCCATAACCTGATCGAACCGGCGCTGCTGGCCAGGCCGATAATTACCGGAAGTATTCTCAAAAACTTCAGATTCGTCCTTAACGTACTCAAAGAAAACAACGCCCTGCTGACGATTGATTCCGACGATCAACTGGAAGAGGTTCTATGCAGGCTTTTCAATGAACCGGAACTGCGTAAGACCATTGGCGAAAACGCGAAAGCCGCCCTGATCAAACACAAAGGCGCTACTGAAAGAACCATTAAATCCCTGGAGGAAATGCTGTGAAAAATATTACCCAGATCACCCGCGCCCGTGCCGGTGAAATCACCCCGGAAATACTCAAAGTCGCGGAAAAGGAAAAGCGCACTCCGGAATCCATCCGCGCCGAAGTCGCCGCCGGTACTGTCGTCATCCCCGCCAACATCAACCATAAGAGCCTGGAACCGATCGGCATCGGCAAGACGCTGTTTACCAAGATCAATGCCAACATCGGCAACTCCACTCTGTCCAGCTGCCCTAAAATGGAACTGGAAAAGCTGCACACCGCGCTTAAATACGGCGCGGACACGGTCATGGACCTGAGCACCGGCAGCAATATCACCAACATCCGCCAGACGATTGTCAACAACAGTCCCGCCCCGATCGGCACGGTGCCGGTCTATGAAGCGCTCAGCCGAATCAAATCCGCCGACCAGCTCACCGATGAACTGATCCTGCAAGTCATCCGCGAACAGGCTGAACAGGGCGTTGATTACATGACCATCCATGCCGGACTGCTCCGCGAACACATCCCCATGGCGAAAGAGCGCATGCTGCGCATTGTCAGCCGCGGCGGATCAATCCTGGCCAAGTGGATGCAGATCAACAAACGCGAAAACCTCTTCTATGAAAACTTCGACCAGATACTCGAAATCTGCAAACAATACGATGTGACACTGTCACTCGGCGACGGCCTCCGTCCCGGTTGTCTGGCCGACGCCAGTGATGAGGCTCAGTTCGCGGAACTGAAAGTTCTCGGCGGACTCGTCAGCCGCTGCCGTGCCGCCGGTGTCCAGGCCATGGTCGAAGGCCCCGGCCACGTCCCGCTTGACCAGATCGAGATGAACATGAAAATGGAAGACGAAATATGCCAGGGCGCGCCATTTTACATCCTCGGCCCGGTCGTTATTGACTGCGCACCCGGCTATGACCATATCACCAGCGCCATCGGCGCTACGCTCGGCGCATACTATGGAGCCGCCATGCTGTGCTATGTTACACCGAAGGAACATCTTGGACTGCCCAACGCGGAAGACGTCAGAAACGGCGTCATCGCCTATAAGATCGCCGCTCACGCCGCCGATGTCGCGCTCAAGCGCCCGGATGCCAGAAGACGGGACGATGAAATCAGCAGAGCACGGGCAGACTTCGACTGGCAGAAGCAGTTTGAACTGGCGCTCGACCCCGATCGCGCCCGCGAGTTCCGCCAGCAGGCTCTTGATGAAAGAAATGCACAGACCGGCGAACACGCCTCAGTCAATGACAAAGATCATTTCTGCACTATGTGCGGCCCTGATTTCTGTTCCATGCGCATCAGCCGCGAACTCTAATCAGAATATTTATGAAAGTGAAAAGGTGAACTTTACGCATAAAGTTCACCTTTTTTTTGCCCGGTATACTTGATTTATTTCAGTCAAAATTGATGGCGCAGGCACCCTTGCTGAAGGTTACTACGCGCCGGTTTTCCGGGATGGCGGACAGGGCGTGATCCAGATTCGCCAGCCGCTCGACGGCCGACTCATGCTCGATGCTGCCGGGATCAGAGAACTTGATATCATCGGTAAGCACCATGCGGTAATACTCAAAACTTTCCGGGCGTCCATAATATTCCCGGTCCAGATATTCGCACATCGCCTGCGAGTCCTCCGCTCTGACCAGAATGGAGACGCAGCCGCCTTTGCCGGCGCCGGTCAACTTGCCGCCTAGATAGCCGGGGCCGCGCTTAGCGATGCTGAGCAGGAAATCCAGCTGGGGAATGGAGACTCTGAAGTCAAATGTCAGGGCGTCCTGGAGTTTGTCTACCAGCACGCCGACTTCATGCCGGTAGCAGTCATAGACCTTTGATGTTTCTGTAAGATCGCCGGACTTCAGTTGTAATGCCGCCGCCTCGAAAATCTGCTGCAGACGCCTGCCGATGACATTCTGGCGGTAGAAAAATCTGGCAGTGGTCCGCAAATGGTAGCCGCCGATACTGCGTTTGGGATTGGTATAATTTCTGATGACAGAAGCGTGGTCGGTCTTTAACAATTTAGCCGCGGCGTCCGGAGTGATTTTTACCGGCAGCAGCGCAATGAATTCCTCGATGGCTTCATCCGGAATACCAAGAATATCTTCGCACAAACTGCCGAGTTTCTTGAAATTGCGGCGAATCTTTTCCCACAATTCCGGCTGCTGCTCAAGATGCTTTATCGCCTTGTCCGGAACGAAGTCGAACAATCTTTCGACCAGCTGGCTCATCCAGCCCGGTTTGGTGTTTTCACAATTTTTAATAGCTTCAGTAACCTCGCTGATCAGGATTTCCGCAAGGTCTTCGCTCATTTTTATCCAGCCTTTGCGCATATTGAAACTCTGATTTCCCCCCGCGCTTTTATTCACTTCCCACAGGGAGTTGGCCAGAACAACATGAATACCTTTCAGGAACGGCAGCGTGGTCACGCTGACTTCAGGGCGCGAGTGACGGTTATAACTGACGCTGTTGGCGAGACTGAACAGAATAGTCATCTGATCATTGGCGCCGCCGTGGGTGCCGACATACCATTCGGCTTCGCCCAGGAAACGGCAGACCTGGCTGTTGGTCCATTTCGGCAGCTTGTCGCGGTTGGTAAAAAACATCGCAAGAAAAGAGAGCACGACCATCGCGGAGGATGAGCTGACTCCGGCGCGGAAAGGCGTGGTGGACGGCCCGAAGGTCATATCCGCGCCGCACATTTCAATCCCGGGATTCTCCCAGAGCGCTTTGATATACGGGCTGAGAATGTAATTCACCCAGTCACCCTGTTTGCGTCCGTAATAGGGGAACAGCAGCGAACGGCTGTCCCAGTTATCGGTCATCCCGGCAACTGCCTGGCCTGCCCATGGAGCCTGCCGGAACTGCTCAAGTTCTTTGTTCAGTGAAACTTCAGTTGCCGGAAACAGCGGATTGTAATTATAGAGGTTCAGAACGTCGTCATTGCGGAAGGAAAGCGCCATCGGTATATCGCCGTCAATCGTGGTGGACATATGATCGCCGCCGCACATATCGAGATATTCCAGAAACGCGTTAAGACGTCCCGGAGCCCGCAGCAGTACAGTGGGAACGTTGCCCGCACGCTCGATATGGCACTCCAGCGTCTTTATCATCCGCTCCTTCTGGCGCACCAGATACTCGCGGTCAGTATTGACATAGATATCGTGTCCCAGCAAGTCGTCGAGACTGGCTGAACTATGTTTTAATTTGGCGATGATATCCGCCGCGGGAACAGCTTTGAATTCTCTGGAAAAAATCTCCGGCATTTGATAACTCTCCTTATCCTTGATTACGAACCCCGTTGCGCTGAAAACAGCCTGACACCCCGACATCACATGAAGCTATATTATATTTCATAAACTATCGTATTTCAATACACATAAAAATATAATCCCGTATAACAGTCAACATTCCGGACAACCTGGACACCAGCTCTGCACGAGGCTTTTATGGGGCCGATGGGACTTATGGGGCCGATGGGACTTATGGGGCCGATGAAAATACAGCCGTCCGGAACGGACGGCGCGGCGCTACAGCAAAGCATTTTGGACACCACGTACCTCATTTTGGACCGCAGTCCAAAGATTGCGTGCGCAATCATAAGGGACCAAAATACAATTTCCTGTACGATTAAACCTCTTTTTGCTCAATCATAGAGGAAACGGCGGACTTTGATTCTGGGGATGGCAACGGGGCAGAAGTCCTGCAGACTGAGTTCGCCGCGCCAGGCTTTCACCGCCGCGCGCTGCGCGGCGGGAGCCGGGCCGTAGTCAGCAGCAGATTGTTTATGTGCGGCTGTTCGTACAGGATATAAGGATTGCCGAAACTGGTAAATACGGCCTTGTCCGGATTGTCGGCATAGAATGCCCGCCAGAATGCCATAATCTCCTCGCCGGCCATCATGATCCGTCCAATATTCATGTGATTAAGCATATAGAAGTTAGAATAAATCCAAACCTAAAACCTAAAACCTAAAACCTAAAACCTAAAACCTAAAACCTAAAACCTAGCACTTAGCACTTAACCCCTGATTTTTTACAGCCAGCCGGTGGCTTTGGCCAGCAGGCGGACGTAATTTACATAATCCGGCCAGGAGACGTCATGCGGAACGCCGTGATCGCATCCCGGAATGAATCCGCCGTCGCGGATTACCGGCTCAATCCGTCTGAGCTCATTTTCAATCGACTGTCCGCCTTTGGCCATCGCCCGTTTATCCACCCCGCCGCGATATGCCATATTCCGGCCGAAACGTTTTCTGAATTCCACTATATCATTGCCGGCGGCGACTTCAACCGGGTCGCACGCATTGACCCCGGCCTCAATCCATAACGGAATGAGTTCATCGATAAAGCCATCGGAATCAACTCCATATAACGGGATATTATTCGCACGGATGATCTCACCCCACTTCCGCCACACCGGCAGCAGAAATTCGCGGCACATCGCCGGGGACAGCATGGAATATCCTTTATAAGCCATGTCCTCGGAAATGTGAACCATATCCGGAATGCAATACTTGAAGGCGTTCTGCATCAAAGTGGCGATATAATCCTGCCAGAACGCAATCATCTCCCGGACAAAATCCGGATCATCATAAAACATTACGCTTAACTGCTCAAACCCCAGCCATTCGCGCAACTGCCAGTAAGGCCCGGAAAAGTGAAATACCACGGGATGTTCACGTTCAATCAGCAGCGCGCCTTCCCCTGCCGGGTCCGCCGGCAAACGGGCGGGGTCGGCGGGATTGTAACGTTTTTTCATCTCCGCCCAGTCGGCGCGGTTCTCCACTGGGCATTTGATCCAGCGGCGGGTCACAAAGTCAATCCCCGCATTCAGATATTCCGGCGTAAACTCCAGACCGATTTCACAAATATTGCCTTTCCAGTCCTGCACGATCTGCGAATCAGCCAGTCTTTCGATTACTTTTAACTCAAATTGCGGTATCATCCGCTCATTCAGCATAAATCCTGTTCCGCCGGACGGCCATTCCAGTTTGCCGCCGGCCTGACGGTACGCGTATTCCGCAATATCCTGCACATCTGACGGCAGGCCCTCGCGAAACCATCTTTCCCGGGTTGATTTACGCCCATAACCGGGGTTCAGCGGAATCCGGTCAACTGTGCCGAAGCGCAATACTGCAAGAAATCTTTCCCTGTCGGTCATTTTTGTCTCCTTATTTAAAAATCAACTTTACATTTGAATGTCTTCTTATATATATTATAGTGTTATATTAAGCATAAAATAAGTACTGTTATATTGAAAGAACAATCATAAACATGGACTTTTCGACCAAAACAGCAATGCCGGTCATCCGCTCCGAACGCTTCAGGACGCCGCTGAACACGGAGAAGCGGATTGGACTGTGGGTTGACCGGACCGGCGCCGGAGAGAACATTCCGGAGCCCGGGCGCCCGCTGCGCAAGCTGGGGCTTTACGGCATTGTGTCAGTAGAATCGGGAGAAGGTTTTTTCTACAGCCGCAGCAGCGGCGAAGTTAATCTGTACCCGGGCGACGCCGTTATGCTTTTCCCGGATGAACCGCATTTTTACGACCCGTTCGTTAAATGGACCACCAGGTGGATCGTATGGTCGGGGCCGGAAGCGGAGAAACTGGAAGATATGGGTTTTATCTCCAAGACTGATGCCTTTCTTACCGGAGCCGGCGGCATTGCCGGAATGGCTTACGACAAGCTGCAGGAATTAATGAACAGCGAAGACATGGCGGCGATTTTAAAAAGAAAAAATATTATTCTGGAAATGATCCACGATCTTTACGTTGCGACCAAAGCCAGCGCCTCCGGAAGGAAAATGGAAGACCGGCTTAAACAAGTGCTGGAGCGGATGAGCAATTGCGAAGATTCCGGCTGCGCCATAACGGATTTCGCCGTCTTCTGCGGTTTGAGCGAAACCCATTTCCGCAGAGTTTTTAAAAGTTATACCGGCAGAAGCCCGAAAGATTTCCTGGTATCAACCAGAATCTCCAGAGCCAAAACCCTGCTTGCCCAGGGACGCTCAATCAAAGAAACGGCGATACAGCTTGGATACCATGATGTGTTTTACTTCATGCGCCAGTTCAAAGCAGTTACCGGGCAGTCGCCCGGCAAATTCTAGCATTTACAACTTTACCCGGCTCCAGCCGTGAGCCTAAATTTATCAGAATTTGGAGCCGTCAATAGACAGATTTTCCGCCATGGATGAAACTGCCATAAAATCGGCTGGATTCTGACTGGCGAAGCTGAATTTATTGCCTGTAAAGGTCAGGTTTTTCAAACTCCCGGTGCTGATCGCTTTGTTAAGTCCGGGGGAATCAAACACGTTGTTTTTCACCTCTACATTGGCGCAATTGCCAAAATGAACTGCGGCGCGGCGCTGGTTAATAAAACGATTGTCTTCAATTAAAATCCGGTTGACAGGCCGACTGAGCGCATCGCCTTTGAATAATGTATAATGCGTGGCAACCCCAACGGCAGAATCACTCACATTGTTTTTGCGTATCAGCACATTGTGCGGCGTTAATGGTTCGCCCCAGGCCATGATCGCGGAAACGGCAATTCCGACACCTTGAATGTCGCTCAATTGATTATTTTCCACGATAGCGTTAGTTCCTTGAATCTTTATCCCGGTACCGCGGTGCGAAGCAAATTTATTTTTTCTGACTACCGTTCCGGCATCAGAAAAATCGGTGCATAAAATTAAATCAGGCTGTTTGGTGAACGGTTTTATCCCGGTATAATAATCTATCATCTCTTTATGGGTAAGTTCACGTCCCGCAAAATTCTCCATTGTGGTATCGATTTTTAATGGAGCATCGAAATAGAATTCAGTACCGGAGCTGCTCTTCCATCTAGCCGCAAGTCTCAACGAACTGCAGATGGCCTCAGACTTGATCTGCCCGGTCAACGGATCCAGCACCGCGCCATTCAGCCCTGGAGCGAATACAATATTGTTCGTCAATATTTTGCGCGGATCTGCTGAATCTACTGCGATGATTTTTGAACTGCGGGTGGAGACCATTACCCCATCGTCTTGCATCCTGCTGAAATTACAGTTTTCGATGAACGGACCGATGATGCTGTTGACCGATTGAATCCCATCGCCATTAGTCGAAATCAGGCGGGTGGATTTTTCCGGTGTTGCAATTTTGCAGTTGGTTACTTTGATTGCATTGTTACGCCAGAGCATGAAGGCGATTCCGGGGGAACTGTTAATGGTAATGTCTTCCACATTGCAAAAACTGGAATTGTTCAGGGCGACTGCGCTGCCATATTGGTCATACCGTGCCGAAATAACAATCTTGCGTCCGGGAGTGAACTCTTCAAACTGGCGCGGCAGTGATGGCCGGTACGGTATTTCCAGCTCGAACAGATTATCATCACGTTTTTTTATTTTGCCGAAGAAAATATCTTCCGCTTTCCAGACAAAGTTGCCGCGATCTTTTTCGTGAAGCGTTCCAAGACGCTGCGGCGCATTGATAAAACGGGGTTGACTCGGGTCAGGATAGTTCCGGTCCAGTTTCCAAAGCACTTTACTGGCTTGCGGATCAGCAGCGACAATCTCTCCCTGGCAAAATACCAGATTCGGGTAATCAATATTGATGTTTTTTATGGTAACATTTTGACAGCCGACTATTTTAATCGCAGTTTGAGTTGAATCCTGCGGCAGCAAATTGGTATTTTTTTCACCCTCAATAGTCACATTATCTAAATTCAAGAGTACAAGGTGTCCGCTTTGCCAGTTGGGGTCGCCATTCTCAATAACAGGAGCATTGACTTGCAAGGTGTCGCGGACGTTGACTGCCGGGTTTATCCGGTTCAGACTCCCCAGTCGGTAGTTCCCAGACGGAATCAGTATCCTTGCCCCGCCTTCGATTTTAGCCGCCGCTTCAATCGCTTTACGGATGGCTGCCGCATCATCATTCTGTCCATCGCCTATGGCCCCAAAATCTTTCACGGAAATTGTTTTTACGGTAATGGCGGCCTGTGATTTTTCAAAAATTCGAGATTCCACATCGAAGTAATCAATCAAGTGCTTCAATTCCCGTGCGCCCTGGGCGGCAAACAGAATCGCTTCCGGAGAGTTGTTAACGGCCTGATGTTCTTTGATATATTCAACCAGCCTTTTGACAATCTCCAGCCGCGCTTCCAGCATGGAGCAGCGATTGTGTCCAGCCGTTTTGGCGCATTCAACCAAGGCTGTTATTGACGGCAGCTTTCCGGCAGCCATGGTCAATGTCTGTCCGATGATTTGATCAAGAAGCTTGCGGTCAACCGCGACAATGTATGAATTTTTGTAATAACTTAGCTCTGTCTGATTTCCTGAGTCAGATTTTATCTCTGACGGCATCTCCTTCACCGGTTCCGCGCCGTACAACTGAACTGCGCAAAGTACCGCAGACAACAGAAGAATTGTGCTTTTTTTCACTATATCTTTATCCCGTTCATATAAAACACATAAAATTTGTAATCTTTGACAGCAGTTCCGCGGTCAACGCTTTCCACATGTCCGTCACTCAGCAAGGCATTGGCTTTATTGGAATGCAGCAGGTTCATCCCCGCGGAAAAGCCATCACGGTTCAGGACATAGTATTGCCATCCTTCCTCTCCAACGGATTCAGTGAGCAATCTGCTTTCGCCGATCAGCGGCAGTTTCATGGACTGCCGGCGCTCCAGCAAGCCTATCTTATCCATTTGCAGTGCCAGTCGCGAACCTGTCCCCCCCGTGCTAATTCCGGCAAAGTCTTTAAAGTAAGTGTTGCTGCCGTAGGTTTTATAGCGCCGTACCAGATGGTTGCTGCGAGCAAGATCAGGTCCGGTATTAGATGGGCAGACCACGGTTTTCCAATTATCAATGTAACGTCTGTTATCCGGACGCGTGGTGTTATAGGGATCCATCGGCGCGGTGACCAGAGATTCTGACCACAACATGGTAGTTCCTGGAGCAAAGTTCCAGATTAAGCTGATCATTCCTTTGTTGTCGCCGGCATACATATTAAAAGCCACCCCGATTTGTTTCTGATTGTTGATACAAGTTGTCGCCCGTGCCTTCTCGCGCGCCTTATTCAGCGCCGGCAGCAGCATGGAGGCTAAAATTGCAATAATCGAAATGACTACCAGGAGTTCGATTAAAGTAAAACCTCTAAGCATCAACGAGTTGCGACTTATCGGCTCTGCCTCATCGACCAAACCGTGCGTGCGGTTTTCCCTCACACGGCTTTCCCCCTGTTCTTCTTCGTTTAGCATTCGCTT
>CAIPAT010000275.1 GCA_903863035.1 uncultured Lentisphaeria bacterium | reverse complement strand
GTTCATCGAGGACAGGAATTGTTTCGTCCTCAAGCGGGTGAAGGAGGCAGGCTCCTTCAGGAAAAAGCAAGCTAAAAAATAGATGTCATTTCATGCCCAGTGACATGGAATGTGTCAACTGGGCTTTTGAAACATGCCTAATTTTTTATACAAAAATGCATTAATTCTTTTTACTGCACTCTCATCCGCCAGCGCTGCAATCATATTTTTGAGTGTCTCCAAACCGAGAATCTTTTCCAGTTCTTCCAGCAAATTATTCATCGATTTTTCTTTATTATTTCACTGGTCATCCGTGAAAGTACAACGAATTTTCGGGAAATGCTGTTTCCTACCGGTAAGCAGAATATAGGTAACAGAAAATTCCGGCAGTCGCTGGCCGGTCTTCTTTTCGCCGAACGAGAACTTTGTAAAGAGGAATTCAAGGCTGTAATCTTTACCGGCAAATTCACCCTGCGACAACTCGACTTTCAGATTAGGATAATATCCCACGTAGCACAATATCGCCATTATCGCGGAGGTTCTGTGTAAAATGCTGCTGTAGAATATTCGGATTGCCATCATGGATATTTTTTTGTCTCAGAATCATACACATATATGTCAATTCTAATACCTGGTACATATATCGGACGCCTATCCATAATTTTTCCGGCGAATATATGACCTGTCCGAACTTCTTGAACAAACCAAGCTGAGCAGGAAACACAATCCGGGTTTTCTCATGCTTATATTGCAGCGGATCTGCCGTGGTCTCAGTTCCCGCATAAGCACCGCAAACAGTTGTCAACATCAAAATAAGGATTTTTTTTCAATATAGCCATTCTCCTCGATTATGTCAAAAACCGTCACTCATGACTTTACTTGGAAAATACAATCGTCCGGCATCCTGAATTGATAATCCGGTGCTCCAGATGTGCTTTTACGGCGCGGGTTAATACCCTGCGCTCGATATCCTTGCCGATCCGTTTCAATTCATCCGGATCATCCTCGTGCGTAATCCGTTCCACATCCTGCTCAATTATCGGGCCTTCATCCAGGTCAGCAGTAGCGTAATGGGCAGTCGCGCCAATCATCTTCACACCACGCTCCCATGCACGGCGATAAGGATCTCCGCCTTTGAACCCCGGCAGAAACGCATGATGAATATTGATTATCCGTCCTGGATAATGCTGTATGAAATCAGTTGACAATACTTGCATATAGCGCGCCAGCACGACCAGATCAATATGATGCCGTTCAAGCAAGTCGCGCACCAGTTCTTCCTGTCCGGTCTTGTTTTCCTTATCTATTGAAAAACAGTAGAATGGAACCCGGAATTTATCCGCCACATATTCCAGATCGGGGTGATTGCTGATAATCAGCGGAATCTCGCAATGCAGATCACCTTCGTTGCGATGCACCAGCAAATCGTAGAGACAGTGGGAAGTTTTTGAGACCAGTACCGCTATCTTCTGAACGCAATCCGAATAATATGCTTCCCAGTTCAGATTATATGGGCGGCTGAATTCGTCAAAATCACTTTCCAGTTTTTTCCTGGTAGTGACTACATCAGTCATATCCAGTTTTATCCGCATGAAATATTTATTTTCAAAAATATCGGTATACTGCTGGCAATGCAGAATATTGAAACCCTGGGAATAGAAAAAAGTTGTGATTTCCGACAAAAGTCCCTTCCGGTCCTGACACTGTATTAAAAATATTGCCTGCTTCATAAACTAATCTCCTGAATTCCTGTGTAAATGATTGTTACTCAACTCTGTTTTAATATATCAGAGAAAATGTACCTTCACAACCATAAAATGAAAAAGTTCAAAGCGTCTGCAATTTATGGATAATGCTCAGCAGCAATCTTTGCCGTATAAGACATCGAATGACATCATGCCGATGTCAGTGCGTTTCTTCCAGCCGAGTTTATTCCAGAAAGCAATCCCTGCGCTGTTGTTTTCATAAACGAAAAGATGGCATTTATGAATGCCTGCCGCAGCTAGTGCGGTAAGGCATTTTTCCACCAGAGCCGTTGCAATGCCGCGCTTCCTGAAATCCGGATGTACCGCCAGATGATTGAGGCTGGCACGTCTCCCGTCATGTCCGCAGAGTATCGCCCCGGCAACCTTGCCGTCCTCCAGCGCGACAAAACTCAGTCCGGGATTACGCTCCAGATACCTGGCGATCCATTCTTTTGAGTCCGCCCGGCTGAGTCCGATGCCCTCGCAATTCTGCCACAAACGATATACTTCCTCGTAATATTCTATGGTAAATTCTGCTATCTTCATCTTAAATCCCATTTTTATTTTATGCTCTATGGTACATCAACTTAGTTGTAAAGTTTATTTATTGACAGCTCCATAGAGTGAATTGACGTGAATTTGAATATTTCAATACCGGCAACGAAGATTGTCAGACTGACTGGATAAAACACAGAAAATGCCGGTCAAACGACCGGCACTACCATGACAATTAATAATGCAAGGCTATCATCTGGTGACAGGTGAATTCATTTAATTTGAATGCGCAGCGTCCGTTTTTGTTTTCAAACGGCAATTCTATGCCATGTGGTTCCAGCGTTGCTTTTTTGACCGGATTCGCTGTTTGCACGGAACATTCCACATTGTGTAATGGAATCATATCCTCAATCACTTCGATTCCGCCATTAATAGTAATAGCACCTTCTTCCTGGAAATTCAAATCCCCGCCGCGCTTCACCGGACTGCCTGAAAGCAGATGGACGATATAACGTCTGGCTGAAGTCTGTTCAGTCAAGGTAATCCTGGCAATTGAGGGCAGATTGGTTTCAATCAT
This sequence comes from uncultured Lentisphaeria bacterium, assembly GCA_903863035.1. Taxonomy (GTDB): domain Bacteria; phylum Verrucomicrobiota; class Lentisphaeria; order Victivallales; family Victivallaceae; genus CAIPAT01. The sequence goes on along the minus strand of CAIPAT010000275.1, from coordinate 41,551 downwards.
CGGCTTGCCGAGCAATGCTTTCAGCGCCTTTATCACGAACTGGCGGTAAACCACCGCGCCGACTTTACGATAGAGCGAAAATACAGCATGCGGCATATAAACAATATTTCCATTAATTACACCGCAGTCATATTCCGAAGCATCAGGCAGATTCGGAGTGTGGCGATGCGAACAGAAATGGCGGAAATTGCGGTTGAAATAGGTCTCATAAATTTTGCCCAGTGACTTGCCGCCGCGAATTTTTATATTCCAGCTTTTTCCATACATAACAAACGGAGAATTGCAAAAGTCAGGCGCAAAATCAGGATCCGGTTTAATATAATTCGGAACAAAGGCGTTCTCCCCTGAATAATCCGCGCCGATGTCGAACAGGAAAGCGCTCTGGTCGGAGTTCAGTCCGCTGGAACCGGACAGTAAAAGTTTACCGCCGACGGCAAGGAACGCGTCCAGTTTAATTTTCAGCGCACCGTCAATCGCAATGTCGTCCGGCAGAATCAACAGTTTATAAGAGGAAAAATCCATTGAAGGGGCAATAACATCGAATGGAATATGCGCTTCCAGCAACATGCGCCCTGCCCCGATGTCACCGCCGTTATCATGGGCGCGTCCGTCATAGACAAAGAACGCTTCCTGCGGTATAATCGCCACGTCAGCCAGACTGACAGCGTCACTGCACCATGGTTCTTTCTGAGCGACTTCGCGGTAAGCGCTGCCAATAATACCGTAAGTGCTTTCGTCGAGTTTGCCGCAGGGATGCAGTTGATCGCCGATACTGCACTTGGCGCCGAATGCCAGCATCGCCGCGCATTCATAACGCAATGCGTCCGGATGCTTGAATCCGCCGAATTCGCCCCAACTGATATGGAACTTGCCGGTCATGCCCAGGAAGTCCAAACCAGTCTTCCTGGCAAAAGCCGCGGTCTGCGGAAAATGGTCATACCCCCAGCCGCCGGTCGGCAGCGATTCAAGCTCAAGATGACTGAAGTATTTAAGCCGGTTCAACCAGGCTGGTCCAATATGACCGCTGTTGTGCAGAATCCGCATCGCCGGATCTTTACTTCTCGCCGCTTCAGTCGTGCGTTGATAATATTTTTCCAGGACTTTCATCGAGTACATCGCCCGGTCAGCGTCTTTAGACGGATCGTAACCTTCGGCCAGCATGCCTTTCATACATGCCGGACAACAGCACTGGCCCTGGCTGATAATGTCCAGAAAAATGCCGTCGCCGTCCGGAAACAGCGAAACCGCTTCTTCAATCAGGCGGCAAAGATGATCTAGATACGGCGTATTGAAGCAGAGCTTATGAAAACCGGGAGTCAACGGATTTGTCGTCCAGCCGGCATACTTGCCTTCAAAGCTAATTTCACGCCAAACCGGATTGAGTCCGGAAGCAACATTATTGATACCGGCTGTAAGATAAACCGGCACATTTACGCCGATTTCATGCGATGCGTCGATCTGCGCACGCAACAAGTCAAAATCCAAATGCGGATGCATCGTCCCGACTTTAGTCGGGTGATAGCTCCAGCCATGATGACATAATGAAAAGCAGGTGATTGAATCAACCCCCGCATCTTTCAATGTCTTCTGCCAATGCTGTTTATCAAATTTTCCACCGATTCCAGGAATATCCTCCGAAGTGTGAAAATCCAAATGCACCTGACGAAATCTCATAGCCTTGCTCATACATCATTCCTTTTTTGCTTGCTATGTGCAAAAACACACAAAATTCTAATATTTTAATATTTGAAATGTATCATATAAACTTAAAATACACATTTTTTAAAATTTTGCAACATGCGCAAACGAGGATATTACCATAAACTGGCACAAAACAGTTCCGCATGAAATGCCCAATAAATTAATAAATCATTGAGTGATATAATATTCAAGAACCAAATAATTTTAGCCGACATCTTTTCCCTGAGCTTGACTATTTGCCTTGAACAGAGTAATCTTTTATATTATAACAAAAGAAAAGTGAATAAACATATGTGGGACTTCGGCACAATTGAAGAATGGAAACAAGAAAAAAGACGCATTGCCACAACATGGCTGAAAATTCTCGGTAAAGGTCCGGAACAGCGTGAGGTAACTGGGTTAAAAACTCTTTCTTCAGAAGAAATCGGAGACTGTGTCCGGGATAAAATCCAGTACGATGTCTATCCAGGCTGTACAGTCGAAGCATATTTAATCAGACCGGCACTTCCCGGTCAATATCCCGGCTTAGTCTGCCTGCACCAGACTTCCGACGAAAATATTGAAGAAACAGCCGGCATCTCCGGGTCGCCTGATTTAGATATCGGACTGCGTCTGGCGCAACGCGGTTTCGTTACCATCAGTCCCCGCTGTTTCCTATGGAGCCCCGAAGAACAAATATGGGCAAGAGCCGTAGCCAGACTGAAACAGGATTTCCCGGCATGGACAGGCATGGGCAAAATGCTCTGGGACGCGCAATGCGCGGTTGATGTAATATGCAGCCTGCCTTACCTGAAAGACACACTTATCGGAGCAATCGGACATTCATTAGGCGGCAAGGAAGCATTTTACCTGACGGCATTCGATCCCCGTGTCAAGGTTGCAGTATGCTCGGAGATAGGTATAGGGCTGGATATGTCCAACTGGAATGCAGAACATTACCTGGGCGCTGCTGCCGGTAAACAAGGATTTCCCTCGTCTCATCATGAAGTTCTGGCATTGATCGCGCCGAAACCGTTCCTGCTCATCGGCGGCGATAATGCCGACGGCAAATTAAGCGACGAATTATACATACGCCAGGTCAAACCTTTATACCAGTTATACGATGCCGAAAGCAAAATCAGGTTTTTCAATCATCATCAGCAGCATACTTTCCCGAAAGTTGCGCAAGACACCGCATACGCATGGATGGAAGAGTGGCTGTAACTCAAGTCCAGTCATACAAAAGACAAAAGTAAAAAGATATAAGATTTATCTTTTTAAAACTCAAAGATTCCACCCCCATGGGCTAAAAACAGTTTGCTTGAACCATGACAAAGCGTAGCGGTCATTCCCGGGGAAAGTTTTACCTCAACTTTCAGTCTGCCATGAACTTTTTCACAGGAAACTGAAAGCATCTGTCCACGGAACTGGATTGAACCTGCAAGCCGTTCCAAGGTACCCAAATCAGGACGGATCACCAGTTCACCGCCGAGTCCGGCAGGACGGATACCAAGCAGCGATACATAGATGTGATACAGCGGATGCGCCCCCCATGCATGGCAATCGGAGCGCGGCTGGTCGACAAAACACTCAGGAGTTGTATAAAGTCCTTTCTCCGCCAGTTCATGCCATGGGGCAAATGCATCCAGTATCAGATCTGTCCGTCCGCAAAGCGCATAGGTTTCAAAAAGATAGTGACTGAAATAGATGCTGGGCGAGGCCAGTCCTGCATCCAGTTCAAGCATACGCCCGAACAGTTTTCCGGCTGCCGCTTCATCCATTGCGCCGGAAAGAATCGCGATGCATTGGGCGTGTTTGGAAAAACATTCTTGCATCAAGTCATCGGCATAAAGGCTTTTCGCCTGATTGAAGAATTTCCCGTCAACAGTATTTTTCAAGTCTCCGGCAATCCTGATCCATCTTCCGGCCATTTCCTCTTCGCCGGCAAAACGTTCCAGTTCAGCCATCTTCAAAAGCGTATAGACAACCAGCCAGTTAAAGATACCGCATGGACCGTTCCCGGCCGGTGGAATGCCATGATGCCAGTTTTTAAAGTCTATCCAGTCAATAAAATGCCAGCCGGGCGGAGTAATGACCAGTCCGTCAGCCGTGCGCGCCGCCAGAATGATGTCAAGCGTGGAACGTGCGCCGATAAGCATTGGCCCGACCAGGTGCCCGCCACGCCACAACGCGAAATCGTAAATCATATCAATCCACCAGAGACAGAAAGAAGGGATGATCTTGCCGCCGTGTTCCGGATAAGCGCAGCTGCTGAGACTATAACGGTTCAGTCTGGCCGCATCAAACATGCGGACAGCCTTCTCCGGCAACGCCGAATCGGATGTCGTCACATAGGTCACCAGCGACTCCAGCCGCGTGTCGCCGATATACATCAACTGTTCCCAGTAGGGACAGTCCATATAGGTTTCGTGGGCGCAGCACTGCAACGTATGGAAGGCCTTGGCCGCAAGCTCATTCAGCCGCGGATCGGAAGACTCAAAATGCGACTCCAGCTCCAGCGGATACCTGGTTTCCTCCAGTTGCAGCGATTCCAGCAACAGAGGTTCTCCGGCAGTGGCAACAACGATTTCCAGCAAACGCCCGGCATGCCACCAGAGCGTGTCGTAACAACGGTGGAGTCCCCCATCCAGCGTAAAACTTTCGCCAATGCCTTTAAAATTCTTTCTTTCAATAATGTCATTACTTCCATTCGGTCCATTTGGATTATTGAGATGTTCCGCCCAGTGCAGCCGGAGCATGGCATCCTTTCCCCCGCTTGCGACAAGCCTGGGATAAAAGGTGAAGTAGTTTTCAAGATCGACAATCGCCCGCAACTTCCGGTGCGGCGGGATTTGCAACGCAGCCCCGCCAAGGAAAGCCTGCCAGCCCGGCATTTCCGCTTCAAGTGAATTTGTCTGCAATACTGGCCGCTGATTTAAATCGAAAGTATCGACGTTCTCCAGATGCCGGATCCGGCCAGCCCGAAAAGTTTTTGAAATCATCGGCGGCAGCCTGGCCGGACAAAGAACGGCTTCGCCCGGTAACAGATGGGAATTCGTACAGCCGAAAGCCCTGCCGGCATTGACTGCAGGAATCCAGCCCGCACCTATACCGCGTTCAAAGCCCCACGGAAAAATCCGGCCATCAATCAAAAGTTTCGCTCCAGTGCCGAAGCCGGGATAATCAACATAACTATAGCATGGCAGAAACATTGCCGACCATGGAGCAATACCGGTTCCGAGCAACGCCCAATGCTCCTCGGAATCAGGAGAAAACAAGAACCGGTGCCTGATGCTCTGCTGTGCCCATGGACTGTGCCCGCCCAGCGACCAGACGCGCGCGACTATAACATGATTGCCCTTCGAAAGCACAAAATCAAAAGTTTCAAAAAACCAGTTTGTAAGACAGCCGCGCTCACTGCCGCGTCCAACCATATCGCCATCGAGGAAAAGCTCATAGCGCTCGTCAGCGCTGACATGGACACGAATAGTCGTGCCGGCTTCCAGCGTAAATCGCAGGCTGTATGCAGCGACCAACGGCGGCTTGACGTCAACACCGGCGGCAATCCACTGGCAGGGCCATTCCGTTACGGTCTCCCAGGGCGGCAGTTCCGGCTTCGGCAGATTTGCATATGGGCCACAATCCAGCATCGCTCTCACAGTCATCGTTGTCATTAATCGATTCTCTCAAGTAAATAGTGATTATTTCATCGATAATTCCAGCACAATTTTAACTGCATTTTCAAGTAAAGTCAATAGACTAAATTTAAAAAAAACGCATCTTTATAAACTTTACAAAGATATATTTGTGCTTAAATGGCGCTACATCAGGGATTGTGCATCCACGTCGGCGTAAACTTCGATGTCGCGCGGAGTGGAACCGTGAAGAATCAATTCGCGAAGCGTTTCGCGGAGCGTTTTCAGTTTGGACCCGCGGAAGATTATCATATAACGGTATTTGCCTTTGATTCTTTCTACCGGAGCAGGTGCAGGTTCGGTGACGATAATTTCCTCGTGACAGCAAGACCGGACTTTTTCCATAAATTCCATAGCAAAGCGGCTGACGGCATCCAATTCAGGACCGCGAAAATGCACAGCAATCAGATGGCCGACTGGAGGGTAATTCAAGGTTTTACGAATTTCCATATCATATTCGTAAAACTTGCGAAAGTCCTGCTGTACCGCATACATAATCGTTTCATTGAACGGATTACAGGTCTGCACGATCACCTCGCCGCTGACATCGCCGCGCCCTGCCCTGCCCGCCACCTGCGTCAGCAATTGAAAAGTGCGTTCGCAGGAACGGAAATCCGGAATGTACAAACTCTGGTCGGCATTGATAATGCCGACCAATGTCACATTCGGAAAATGCAGTCCCTTGGCGATCATCTGAGTGCCGATCAGGATATCCACATCGCCACGCCGGAAGCGGTTAAGCACATCTTCATAAGAACTGGTCTTACGCATGGAATCAGAATCCATCCTGACCACCCTTGCTTCCTTGAAAATCATCATGGCGGCGGCCTCCACTTTTTCGGTGCCGATCCCGGAATAGCGGATATCTTCGGCACCGCATTCAGGACAGCGCACAAATGCCTTGATCACATCACCGCAAAGATGGCATGACAGGCTTTCCCGCTGACGATGATAAGTATAAGAAACCGAGCAGTCCGGACATTCGGCAACAAAACCGCAGTGTTCGCACATCATCTGACGGGCATAGCCGCGCCGGTTCAGGAAAATGATTGTCTGTTCGCCTTTGCGCAGCCTGTCGAAAACCGCGTCCACCAGAATCTTTGAAAAAAAAGAAACTTTCCCCGGTTCAACAGCACCGATACGGCCGTCAACAACATTCATCACCGGCATGACACAATCCTGAACCCGCTGGAGCATTTCGCCCAATTCATATTTGCCGGTAAGCGCATTGTTAAACGACTCGAATGAAGGCGTCGCCGAGCCCAGAATAACCACAGCGCTTTCAATGTGTCCGCGCATCACTGCGACATCGCGGGCGTGGTAACGGGGGGATTCCGACTGTTTATATGAACTTTCATGTTCTTCATCAACAATAATAAGGCCCAGGTTGCGGAATGGCGCGAACAGCGCAGAACGCGCACCAACCACGATTTTAACCAGACCGTCAATGACTTTACTCCACTCGTCAAACCGTTCGCCTTCTGTCAGGCGGCTGTGCAGAACACTCACCATGTCGCCGAATCTGGCTCGGAACCGGCGGACTGTCTGCGGCGTAAGTGCAATTTCCGGCACCAGAACGATAGACTCCTTACCCATTTCCAGCGCCCTGGCGATGGACTGAAGATAAACTTCAGTCTTACCGCTGTTGGTCACACCGTACAACAGCATCGTTTTTTTGCCGGCAGGATTTTCCAGCATGGGGTAAATCTTTTTCAGCACCGACGCCTGTTCCGGCGTCGGTTCCAGCGGCTTGGACTGAATGATCTCAACATCGGCATAAGCATCGCGGCGCACAACGCGTTTTTCCTCGGCGATCAGTCCTTTTTTCATCAGGCTGCTGACTGCCGACGCGGTAACACCGGCTTCGCCCATCAGTTTTTCCTGGGATAATTCCTTGCTGCTGAGCAGGGCTTTAATTACCAGTATCTGTCCGGCAGCACGTTTTTTGTCAGAATTTTCAATGATGAATTTTTCCGCTTCAGCAGTATCAGCCACTGAATAATGTTTCAAAGTGCGGTGGCTGACCTTGCCGCTGCGCACAGCCCTGGGCAGCAGCGTCCGTACCGCCTGTTCCCTGCTGCAGCAGTAGTATTCGGACATCCAGCGGCCAAGCCTGACCAGCGGTTCCGGAATGCGGGTATGGTGTTCACAGATCGAATGAATATCCTTCAATGCATCGGGATATTCAGAATGATCAATGATATTCAGCACATAACCGCGGCGGAACGACTTGCCGAACGGAACTTTTACCTGAACTCCGACATGAATTTTTCCCGCCAGACTGTCCGGAATATTATAATCAAACCCTTTGTCCAGGGATAAATCAACAATAACTCTGGCTATTCTCATTTGGTATTATTTGCCTTAAAATGTTTTTACAATATAATCTTAACGGCGTTAATAAACAATCATAAGCTTAATTTTCTTTTGCTTTGTTCAATATATGAGGCTATTTTAAGCAATTATAAAAAATGGAGGCGTTGAACATGCGCACATATTTAGCTGTACTGCTGATTGCGGCAATCTGCCTGATCTATGCTTTGCTGACTGCGCTGATGCCGCGGGACGCATTCTGGATTACCGACGGCGGCAATAAATTCATCACCATGGAAAACATCATCCGCGACAGGACCGATGCGATTTCCTATCCGGCAGCCGACATTGATACTGAATATAAATTCTTTCCGTACAGCAACTTTCATTTTGTACGCCACCATGATAACATCTACTCCATATTCCCGCCTTACTTTTCAGCGTTTGCCTCGTTCTTCTACAGAGCCGCTGGATATTGGGGGCTGTATCTGATTTCAATTGTTTCCACCGGGATAGTATTGCTGTTGATGCTTCGCATCATCCAGCGCTTGAAACTTCCCGATAAATACCTGTTGTCGCTGCCGGTGCTGGGGCTGTGTACGCCATTCTTTTTCTACAGCCTAACTTTCTGGGAAATGACACTCACCGCGATGTTGACCACCACCGCGATTTTAATGATTGTCCGGCGCACTGAAAACAATACCACCATACCCGAATTCCTGCTGGCAGGGCTGATGATGGGTTCGGCTATAATTCTGCGGGAGGATATTTATGTGCTGGCGGCAGCATTGATTGCGGCCATGTTTATCCTGAAATATAAAAAGATCAATATCGCAATAACCTGCGTTGGAACTATGATTATTGTCATATCGCTCTGGTCCATCCAATATGCCAAATACGGGCATATACTGGGGCTTCACGGCAGCAAGTATTATGCCCATAATCTTAACGGAACTGAAAACAACGTTATATCGTTTCTGCTGCAACAATTAAGCGGATACTATACTTATCTGCTCAAATTCAATTCCGGCGACTTTGCGGATAAATGGTATTATTTCCTGCTGGTCATACCTTTCATCCTGGCCGTTTATGCCGGTATCATGTATAAAAACAATGCCAGACGCACAACCGCAGCCTTCGCCATAATGCTCTCCTCTGTAATCAGTTCAGCCATTCTTACTATAATGCTGTTTAACAATAATCAACCGGTACTGAACACAATCTTTACTGTCGGGCTGCTGACATCTTCACCCCTGCTGGTGCCTTTACTGCTGTCTACACGCTCTTTCTTTTCGGGCAGATTGCGCCGGATAAAGCTGATATTGCTGACTTCCGTCATCTATTGCATCGCCATCGCACCAATGTTGACGCAGAGCGACCTTGGAATCATCTGGGGACCCAGACATTTTATTTATCTATTTCCACTGCTGGTACCGCTATGTATTTACGCAATGATAAAACTGTTTTATCGTACAGAAAACCGCCCCCTTGCGCTGAAAATAACTGTATTGGGAATTCTGCTTTTATCAATAAGCCTGCTCATCCAGGTCAAGGGAGTAGCAAATTTATTCCTGATAAAAAACAATGTCGCCATGATGAACAATCATCTGGAGAATGCAAATGAAGTGATAGTTTCGGATATTTTCTGGCTGCCAACTGAAAATCCGCGCCTGTTTTACAATAAGAAGTTCATGCAGGTAAATTCTGGACAGGATCTCGAAAAGTTTATTGAGTTAATGAAAAGAAACAATGTCAGGACATTCACGCTGGTAATGTCCAGGAATGGAAATTACAGAAAAATCACAAATGACGATATAAAGCGCCTGCTGACTAAAATCACTATCGACAAACCTGTTCAGCTGGATCTTCCGGGAACGGATTTTCTGTCAATCATAACCGCATCCTGCCGGCTAAAATCATCCCCCCTCATTTTGTCTGAATAACTGGCCGGCGTTCTTGATACCGTTCTGCTTGATGAAATCCCTGACCATACGGTAGCCGTCGCCGTAGACCGGATCTTTATTCTCTTCCATGCGCTTGTTCATCTCCGCCTGGTCGTAAAGTTCATTGATTCTGGTCGCAATATACTCAGCCCATCCTTCCTTCAGTTTACTATCCTGTGTTTTGGGATAATTTTCCTGCATCCAGTCATGGGCCAGTTCATGCCCGCAGACTTCAATCAGTTTTTTACGCGGCAGACCATACAGGACATACACTGAGAATTTCTCATTGCTCTTATATTGCTCAATTTTTTCTTCGGTTTTCAGGTTCCAGCCGACCTTAGTCTTGGTTACAGTGTTGATAGTAAAATTGCAGACATATAAACCGAGTTCCTGTCCTGGAGAATAATTTTTTGATTTGGACTCAAGGTTTTTAGCATCTGTCGCATAGAATTCGATATTATGCCGGGTTGAATATCCAAGGTCTTCATACAGCCGCTTTCTGACATCGTTAAAAATCAGCAGAGCCTGTTCTTCGTTGAATACCGCGCTTGATTTGCATTTCCGGCAAATATGTCTGCCATCACTCAATTGTTCGCAATCATTAGGCAGCGTGCAGGCAAAGCACTTCGTTTTTTTCGCACATTCTGTGCAATAAACCGGACCGTCTTTGCCATTGTTGCTGAAAAGCATCCCGGAGCTGAATGGCTTGCCGCAGAGCGAACATTTTGGCAGAGTCTTCTCCAGGCATGGCTTGGAACAGTAGAATTTCCCGTTTTTCTGAAAACCGCCATTGCACGCTTTGCCGCAAATGGCACAGCGGGGAAGGGTTTTATCCAGACAACTCTGGCTGCAGAATGCTTTTCCTCCGGATGTCATATATGAACCATTGATTTGCCTTTTGCAGACACTGCAGTATGTTGCGGCAAATAATGACAGGCAGGATAAAGAGATTGCCGAAAAAATCAGCAGCTGATGAATTTTTTTTAACCTGCATCGAATCATTTTGAATACCACCATAAGTAATTGTATAAATATTCTAATGCGCGGAATGGAAAAAATCCAGCAGAAAGTGATAATTAATAATTCTGGTTCAACAGCCCGATGATACTGTCCGGATGTTCATTCCTGACAGTACGAGCCGGTTTATCGCCATCGGCACGGAGCTTCATCTCCATGACATACGGTGGCGTCAGCTTCGGATAGGAGAACGCTTGCGGATCATTTTTAAGTTTCAACAGCGCATTAAATGCGCCTTCTTTGATAAGCTTCCTGGCTTTCAGCGGCGACAGGTGAATGGCGCTGAGTTTGGCCTTACGGTAAGCGCTGCAATCCAGTGCATCCAGACCGTCCGGCAGAATACCATATTTGACACTGACGGTAACAACGCCTGGAGTCAGCGCCGCGGCTTCCGGTCCCAGCGCTTGTTCGCCGCAGGCCAGGATGGTTGGAATACCCAGTTCCATCGCGCACAGCGCCATTTCGCCGTATTCGCCGATAGAAATGCCGTTAATAGACTCATTAATGCGGTCGAACCAGCCGCTGTGGGTAATATGAGAATAAGGGGTGCCGGCTTTGGCGTGCTGCCCGACAAAAGCCAAAGCATTGAAAGTCTTGTCCAACATCCACGGCCATACCGGTTTGGCAGCGCCACGGCTCAGCAATACCCGTTCATCCAGCAGTTCCGGGTCGATTCCGCCGTAACCGTGGCCGTCTACCACCACTATTTCATCTGCCCCTGCTTCGAAAAAACCGGCGATGGCGGCGTTGACTTCTCCGGTCAGGAAAAGCTTGCCTTTTTCATAATATCTGCTTTCCGCCATGACCCAATCATCGTGATTAAGAATACCGGCACAACCTTCCATATCAGTCATAATCATGATTTTCATACCAGCAACCTCCAGTTTTTTATCGGTTCAGCGCAGTTTAAGCGTCGCCAGTCCGGCCAGCGCCAGAATGCCGGCAAGAATCCAGAAGCGGACAACAATCTGAGTTTCAGTCCAGCCCTTCTGCTCAAAGTGATGATGGATTGGAGTACAAAGGAATATCCGTTTGCCGGTAAGTTTAAAGCTGGTAACCTGCATGATGACAGAAGCGGCTTCCATAACAAATACGCCGCCAACCACAATCAGAATCAGTTCCTGTTTGACCATTACCGCGATCAGGCCGATGGTCCCGCCCAGCGCCAGACTGCCGGTATCGCCCATGAACATTGACGCCGGATGACAGTTGTACCACAGGAAGCCAATGCAGGCCCCGGCCAGCGCCGCCGCGAATACCACCGCTTCACTGACGCCGGGAATAAACGGGATGCTAAGGTAACCGGCAAATATCTTATGTCCGCAGAGATACGCGAAAACCGCGTAGGTCAGTGCGCAGAAAATACAGCATCCTACCGCCAGCCCGTCTTTGCCGTCAGTCAGATTCACCGCATTGGAGGAGCCAACTACCACGAAAGCGCCAAGTACCATGACCCAGCCGCTTATCAGCACCGGTTGTTTGATGAAAGGCAGCATCAACTGATGCAGCAAATCTCTGGTTTCCGGAATACAGTCCAGAAACATGATCGCGCCGACCGCGAAGAATAATTGCAGCATAAGCTTCATCTTCCCGGGAATACCGTCCCGCTTGCCGTATCTCACCTTGGTATAATCGTCAATAAAACCGATTCCAGCGAACAGCACCATCACCACCAGCAGCGTAAGTGTAATCGGATTATAGACAATATTCCACAACAGTGAAGATACAATGATGGAAAAAACAATCAGCAGACCGCCCATACTGGGAGTCTTGTCTTTATTGCGATCAATAAAAGCCTTGTCCACCAGTCCTTCCAGCCGGCACGGCGCGGTAGCCCGCAGCTGTTTAAGTTTTCTTACAGTAAAAGGCCCCAGCAGCATCGCCAGAATCATTGCGGTAAAAGCGGCTCCGGCGGCTCGGAAGGTGACATATTCAAAAAGACGGAAAGGACCGAAATAATTACTAAAATCAGAAAGCCAGTATAACATAAAAATATCTTATCTTAAAAAATTGTTAAACATTAAATATGGTTAAACTAAAATTTAAGACAGTTTAAAAACGATTCAAACATTCTTTGATAAATCTTCGTTATAATTTATATCAAAAAACCGTTTGTAACTATTGACAAAAATAATCAACCTGTTTTCGATAAACTGCAATTGCGTCAGTGCGGCATATTATTTGTGGAATTTAAGGATTTAAAACTTACAAGTTTCTGCTGTTTTTCATCCCACAAATTTAAAAAAAGTGACTTCAGGCTTCTGCTTATGGTCATGGGTGTCACATCCTGCATAGTTGGTAATTCATCATAGCTCCGCTGCAGATTATAATTCGGAATCCGGGGCAGAACATGGTGAACATGGTGCAGACCGATATTGCCGGAGAACCATTGAAGCACCCTGGGCAGCTTGTAATATGAACTTCCTTTCAAAGCCGCCTTCACCGGGTCCCAATTTTCATGACGAGACCAGTACACGCCCTCAAATTGATGTTGAACGTAAAACAGCCATACCCCGATGGCCCCGGCGATCAGGAATACCGGAATTTGAATCAGCAGGTAGGTACGCAACCCGACAGTCTGACCAGCAGCCAGGATGATTCCTAAAATAGCCACATTGGTCACCGCCGCGCTGAAACGCTCGTTCTTCCCTTCCCATTGGTGCAGTAATCGCTGAGTGAGCAAAAAAGAGTATCCCGGTCCGATTCCGAGGAAAACGAATGGATTTCGATAGAACCTGTAGCCCAATCGCGTCATTGGGGAAGCTGCCAGATATTCATCAACGGTTAATGTCCATATATCACCGACTCCCCGCTTATCCAGATCCGCATAAGTGTTATGATGGACCAGATGATTGCGCTGCCAGTATCTAAACGGCGTAAAAGTCAATATGCCTGTCACATAACCAAAGATCGTATTAGCCCGATGTGAGGCAAAAAAAGAATTGTGCGCACAGTCGTGAAAAAAAATAAAAATGCGCACCAGAAAAAGGGAGGCGAGTAGAATGAGCGCGAAAATCACAGCATAGGGATAATTTTGTTTAACCATGTAAACAAGAATGCTCCACAGCCCGAAGTACGGGATAATGGCGGTGAGCATCTGCAGAATCGCTTTTCCCAGATCCGGCTTGGCATACTGCGACAATGTTTTTCGCAAAGCCTGTATTGTTAATTCTTCAGGGGCTGCACCCTTATCCATAACCATATCGCACCTCCATTAGAAGTACTAAGACTCATTCAAGACATTCAATGACGGCCTTCACTCGTATTGGAATTGTCAGCGGTAATATCCGCTACTGACAATTATCGGCCTTGAAGCCACTATTGCAGACACACAGCCTTCGACATCTCGTTTCGAGTAACAGTAACCCCATGACAACATTCAGCACTGCTTGCTCTTCCCATGTAATTTATTATATTCCTTGAATGTGTGTTGCCTACATTCGTTAAGCTGACAGTTTTTTGACAATTTTGGCGACATGCTCACCTTGAAACCTGGCAATAGTCAGTTCGTTTTCAGACGGCTGACGACTGCCGTCCGCGCCGGCAAGCGTACCAGCACCATAAGGTGAACCGCCTGTAATTTCATTCATATTCAGCAATGCCTGGCATGAGTATGGCGTACCTACTATCACCATTCCGTGATGCACCAGCGTATTATAAAACGAAGTAATAGTAGTTTCCTGTCCGCCGTGCTGACTGGCAGTGGAAACAAATACACTTCCCACTTTACCGATAAGTGCGCCGTTCAGCCAAAGCTTAGTTGTTCTATCCAGAAAATTGCGCATCTGTGAGCACATATTCCCGAAGCGGGTGGGAGTACCGAAGATAATCGCGTCGTAAGCAGGCAGCTCATCAACGGTTGCGATCGGTGCCGCCTGATCAAGTTTGGCACCCGCTTTTCGCGCCGCTTCTTCCGGAATCAGGTCGGGTACACGCTTGATAGTTACCTCGGTGCCTTCAACGCCGCGGGCGCCTTCCGCCACCGCGTTTGCCATGATTTCGACGTGACCATACATGCTGTAGTAGAGAATCAGTATCTTACTCATCTTCAATCTCCTTTTAAGGTTCAGGTTTATAACCTTTATCCCCTTCACGCTGGATGTAACATAATTTAGTTTTGTTGAATTGCAAGCGCGATGAATATTTTGCGGTTCACGAGTTCAATCTTCGTTCGGAATCTGAGGAGTCGGCAAAATCAACTGATAGAGTCAGATACCACCGGCAGAGCAGGAGGCTTGAATTCGTGCTCGAAGCGATTACCTTGTCTTAACGTTTAATTCTTTTACCGGAACAAGTCGCCTTATTAAAGTTTTCTATCTTCTTTTTCCTGGTCTTAAATGTATTCTCTGATCGTTTTTCATCACGACCAACTGTCGAAACATAGTAGCCGCTCTCGCTGTTTCATAAAAATCCGAAATTGAACATTGACAACAATCCGGCAGGAAATGCGATTAAACCAATCGCGCTCGGACGCAAAAACTGGCTCGCCGGCAGCGAACCCGGCGGTCAATATCTTGTGGCGACATGCAAGGCAAACTGCGTCAACGTCTGCATGGATGGAAGATGTACTTGCCAGGCTCAGCACCACTTCTGCCGCTGAAATAGACAAACTGCTGCCGCATCTTTGAAAACCGGAAGTAAACAGCCCCACCCAATGGGCGGGGCATTGCTTAAAGTTCCCCATAGGGTAACCACGATAGCACAGACTTGCGGATAATGGCGTACAGACAAACCGCGTCAACTCAATAACAGAGGAACCAGAAAATACAAATATAGCTTTTAAGTTCTCCTCAAAGATGCTTAATCTCCGTCTTGCCTTTCAAGGTTCAGATTAAAACCGAAACTGACTCTAGTCAGAAAGAATATAGCGAAGATAGCCATTTCGGCAAAGCCTCATAACTATGATCCCGCCCAGAGGACGGGCTTTTTCAGGATGAAATAAATATATGCAATCAGTCGTGAACTGGTCTTATGCCAGGCCGGGCTTTTTTTACCCTTTATTTTTTCTTTTAACTTATCAAATTGCCGATATGTTTGTTGAAAGCAGAGCTCTGGTCGAAGGATCGGTGAAATTAATTAAAAGTCTTATTTGCTGACAATCATGAGAACAAGGACCGCTGAGACTTGCGATACCTGTATTATTCCGCTTTCAACATTTCAAGGATTCCCCGCTATATTATTGTCCGGAGTGCTTGATTTTTGCAGTCAAGTCAATAGGTTATAAAAGAAAGAATTCAGAAGTCAGAAGTGGAACAAACATGAGATTAAGAACAAAGACAACCCGGAACGGGTGAAATGATTATAGAATTTCAGTATTTGGTATGGATTTCCATTCTGACTCCTGACTTTTCTCAATAAAGGATTTCTATGGCAGAATATTATAAAGTGGAATTTTATGTTCCGGCGACTCATCTTGAGGAAGTAAAAAATGCCGTATTTGACGCAGGCGGCGGCAGAGTGGGCAATTATGACAACTGCTGCTGGCAGAGCGAAGGGACCGGCCAGTTCCGGCCTTGCGCCGGCAGCAAGCCGTTTATCGGCACTGAAGGTGCGGTCGAGCAGATATCCGAATTCAAAGTGGAATTCATCTGCGGCGGCGGGTGCCTGCAGCAGGTAATCGCTGCACTGAAAAAAGCTCATCCCTACGAAACCCCGGCCTGTCAGTATTGGGCAGTAGAGATTGAAAGTTGAAAACAGTGAAACATTAACCACGAAAAGCTTAGCGCGGCATAGTCGCAACCAAAAATACACCTTAACCACGAAAGGCACGAAAATTCACGAAAAAGAACAAATACACTTCACCATGAAGAACATGAAGAGAGTGAAGGAAACCCCGGGAACGCCGCTCTCCGCAGCGGCTTTATGCCTTTCGCCTTTGGCGACCAACGCCTCGCCGTTGGATCACGCCCGGCGGGCCGCCGGTGGCGATTAATGGGAAACAATTTTTTGTTTGCAGGGTCCCGCCCTGCGGGATTGACAGTTCAAGGTTCCCCCTTGCATCCCTCCTCCAAAACTTTTTTTGACGGATGGAATGACGAAAATTCTCTTCTGCATTGCTGAACATTTTAAATGTTGTAAGTTAGAAACTTATGAAAGTGGCGAGAAAATCTTTCTAAAAAACAATATGACGGATAAGTAGTACGAAAATTAAAAACAAACTAACTAACTTAAAGAAAGTAATTATATAGATGAATCTGTTTATCAATGAACTTTTTTCCAACCCTGAAAGTTTTTGCGCAAAAGTACTGATAATAGTATTTTCAATCTGTTGTCACGAATTCTCCCATGCCTGGGTGGCGCTGAAACAGGGCGATCCCACCGCCGCCGACGCCGGACACCTGACGTTGAACCCGTTTAAACAGATGGGCATCATGTCGCTGGTGATGCTGGCTTTCATCGGCATTGCCTGGGGCCAGGTGCCGGTAAATCCTCAGCGGATGAAACACCGCTACAGCGAGGCGCTGGTGGCGTTCGCCGGCCCGGCGATGAATCTGATTCTGTTTTTCGCATTTTGTCTGCTTACCGCGGTTTCAGCGTTATTGCACGTTCAGGAGGCGGCGGTCAATATTCTCCTGATCGGCGCAATTTTGAATATGGTACTGTTTCTGCTGAACATTCTGCCAATTCCAACACTTGACGGCTGGGCGATTTTCAGATGTATCTTCCCCAAAATCCAGTTTGAGAAATCTGAATTTATGAAAGGAATGGCTGTTCTCGCATTCATTATGGTCATCCTGTTCTTCAAGTATTTATTCCTTGCCGGGCTGATTTCGTCCAGAATTGTAACTTCATTACTTATGTTTCTGCTCAGAGCCACGGGGATGTTTTAAATTGAAAATTGAAAACAATGGAACATTAACCACGAAAGATAAGACAAAATACAAGTCAGCGCATGACTGCGTCATACGCAATCATACACTGACGGCAATTTTCAGTTCTTCATGTGTTCAGTGGCAAGAAATGATGGATTCAAGCAAATAACACTACGGGATTAAGATGCAGGACGAAAAAATATGGAGAGTGTCCGATGTAAATGCCGCGATTCGCGAAATCGTGGAAAACAGCCTGATGCCGTTCTGGCTGGAGGCAGAAGTCGGCACCTTGAGCATCCAGCGCTCCGGGCATGTCTATCTGACGTTTAAAGACGAGAAATCCCAGTTGCGGGCGGTATTCTTCGGCGGTGCGGCGCAATGCGAAGCAATGAACCTGAGAATCGGCGCCGCCGTGGAAGTTTACGGCAAACTTACGGTTTACGAAATTCGCGGCGAATACCAGTTTTCCATAAAAATGATGCGACCGGTAGGCATGGGCGAACTCCAGCGGCGGTTTGAAATGCTCAAAGCCAAGCTCGAAGCCGAAGGCCTGTTTGATCCCGCCAGGAAAAAGCCGATTCCCATGCTGCCGTCCCGGATCGGCGTAGTCACGTCACCGGAAGGGGCAGCGGTGCGGGACTTTTTACAGATCATCAACCGCCGTTTCCCGAACATTCATATCAAAATCTATCCGTCGCCGGTCCAGGGCAAAGGCGCGGAAGCCAAACTTGCCGCCGGGATCGAGTTCTTCAACCGCCATAAATGCGTGGACGTGATTGTCATCACCCGCGGCGGGGGCAGCCTGGAAGATCTGTGGCCATTCAATGAAGAAATTCTGGCCCGGGCAGTTGCCGCCAGCAGAATACCGGTAATCAGCGCGGTTGGCCATGAGATTGACTTTACTATCTGCGATTTTACCGCCGACCTGCGGGTCCCCACCCCGTCCGCGGCAGCGGAGCTGGTCATCGGCCGGCGGGATGAACTGCAAATCCGGCTGAAGCGCGCCCGCAAAGACATGACAGGAGCGCTGATGATGATGGTGCAGCAGTTGAAAAGCCGGTTCAATGATGCGGCGCAGAGCTATGTTTTCCGCGAACCCGCCAATCTGCTGCGGCAGAAACAGCAGCAGTTGGATGAACTGACCAGAAACATGACCATTGCCATTGAACGCCGGCAGGAAAAGGCCGGTTCTGATTTCAGCATTCTGCAAAACCGGTTGAAAAGCGCTGCGCCGTTTGCGCAGATCAAAGCCGGGGGAATGGACCTGGACCGGCTCAATCAATCCATGAATCATACAATGGGCATCTTGTCGGAACGTTTGCGCAACCGGCTCAGCGAAGCCTCCAGCAGACTCAATAACGCCGATCCCAGAAATGTATTAAAACGCGGTTACGCGATACTTTCCGATCCCCGCACCGGCAAACCGGTAAGAGATCCGGCAATACCGCACGGCACCAGACTGAAAGCCATTGTAGAACTGGGCACACTGGAAGTTACCGTCGAGCACGGCGAAAAAATCAAATCATCAAATTAGCCACTGATAATATTTATATTCAATCAGGATTAAAAATTAAAAATGGAGTTGAATTTTCTGTTCCAGTGTATTGCATTTACCGTTCAAATGTGCTATAATATATGTTCATTATGAATAAAAATATATTTCAAACAAATTTAAATATAGAAGAAGAAATAGCCGAGGACGAGACATCTGACCTTAAATTGTCAGAAACTCAGATATTGGAGAACTCCAATCCGGTAAAAATCCTTTGTATTGAGCGGGACGGAGCTGTCGGTAAAACATTAACCGGAATTCTCCAGAGCAACGGCTATACTGTCACCCTTGCCGACAGCGCCTGGGATGCATTTGAGAAAATTCTGGACCACAATTTCGACATCATTATCAGTGATTCCGATATTCCGGGGACTTCCTGCCAGGCAATGATCAGATATTGCAAGAAGCATCATCCGATGCAGGAAATCATCATTATCTCACAAAAACCGCAGATTGCGGAAGCTGTCCAGGTGATCAAAGACGGCGCCTTTGATTATCTGTCAGTTCCTTTCGATGAAAAATGCCTTCTGGAAAAAATCAAAGCAGCCCATCAGGAACAGATAAATAATCTGGTAAAAACCGTTACTTACAGCGTGGATGAAGAAGCTTCATCGCGTTTCATTAATCCCCTGCCCGGCTATGAAATGGTGAAGAAGCTCGGCAACGGTTCATCCGGGGTTATCCTGCTGGTTAATAAAGGCTCCCAGAAGTTCGCGCTGAAAATGCTGAGGCATGATCTTCATGGCAATCAGAGCGGAAAAGCCCAGATTGAGCGTTTTCTCCGCGAAGCGGAGATATTGTCCCAGATCGACCATCCGAATGTGGTCAAAATTTACGAATCCGGAATTTCCGCCAATGGCAGCATCCCATACATCTTAATGGAATATATCAACGGTTCGAATCTTACCTGGTGGATAAAGAATCGTTCCATTTCTGTCAGGAAAAAAGTAAAAATACTGCTGAAAATATGCAATGCATTACATGCGATCCACCAGCGCGGCATACTCCACCGGGATATAAAACCAGGCAACATCATGCTGCGGAACGACTTGACGGTAAAACTAACCGACTTCGGGATTGCCCGGATTATAGATTCCAGCCAGCCGCTGACCCTCGAAGTTATCGGGTCTCCCGCCTATATGGCGCCGGAATCGTTTATAGACAGCCATCATACCGATCACCGTTCTGAAATATTCAGTCTCGGAATTCTGGCTTACGAATTTTTCACCGGCATAAAACCGTTTACGGGGTCAAATCTTGAGGAAATGATCCAATCCATTAAGAATGAAAAGCCGGATGAGCCCACCAAGATGATTCCTGACCTGCCGGTTGAAATCCAGTTTCTCATCGGAAAAATGCTCTGTAAAAAACCTGATGACAGATTCCAGTCGGTGGATGAGATCATCTATGCGCTGGAAAGTCTGCTGAAACGCAATCCGGCCGGAACAAGCCACCAGTC
Organism: uncultured Lentisphaeria bacterium; assembly: GCA_903863035.1. GTDB lineage: Bacteria > Verrucomicrobiota > Lentisphaeria > Victivallales > Victivallaceae > CAIPAT01. The sequence goes on along the minus strand of CAIPAT010000275.1, from coordinate 21,080 downwards.
GAAAAGTCTGATTAGTCTTCTGCTGGGGAAAACCCCGGTTAAATACTGGTCATGACACCAAAGGAATCACACCGTACAGCCGGCTGATCACGTTTCAGCCCGACAGAATGCGAAGTTTTTTATTACAGGGAAAGCCCTGGTAATTTAAAACCGGTGAGTAAGCCGGATGCATGCGGCCACATCGTCAATGACCTTTTCCAGGGACAATTCCGATTCCCAGCCGATGGCGGCTTTGACCGCCGCTATGTCAGGAGCACGATGCAGCATATCTTCAAAACCTTTCTCATACGCCTGTTCGTAAGGAATATATATAATAGAAGATTTGCTGTTAACACGTTTGATCACTAATTCCGCCAGCGCTTTGATCGATATCCGGTGAGTACTGCCTATATTAAAAATCTTGCCATCAGCGGCATCTGTCACGGCAAGCGTCCTTAATGCCCTGACCGTGTCCAGCACATGACAGAAACATCTGGTCTGGTTACCGTCGCCGTAAACCTGAATATCTTCATTTTTCAGCGCTGAGGTGACAAACCTCGGAACCACCATCCCGTATTGGCCGGTCTGACGCGGCCCGACAGTATTGAACAGCCGCACCACAACCCCTTTGAGTCCGCAATCGCGATGAAAAGCCATTACATAAAATTCGTCAAGCAGCTTGCTGCATGCATATGACCATCTGGAATTATTAGGCCCGCCGATAATCAAATCATCTTTTTCATTAAAATGGCTTTTCAAAGATTTGCCGTAAACTTCGCTGGTTGATGCCACCAGTATTTTCTTATGATGTTCCGCCGCGAATTCAAGCACCCGTTCGGTACCGTGAACATTGGTGCGGATGGTACGCACAGGATCATGCACCACCAGTTCCACCCCGACCGCTGCGGCCAGATGAAAAACAACATCAACATCAGCGACCAGTCCGCCCAGTTCCTTAATTTTCAGGATATCGCCTTCAATAAACTTAAGCAGATGGCTGTCGCGAATATTTTTCAGATTGTCCAGCGATCCGGTGGATAAATCGTCAATCACAGTCACATGATGCCCGTCAGCAATAAGCGATTCGGCAAGATGTCCGCCGATAAAACCAGCTCCTCCAGTTATCAGATAACGCATAATACAGCCTCAGATTTATGTTGTTTTGGGATATACTTTACCGGTAAGCAGATTTTTAATCCGGATTAAAATGGCCATGACCGGGCCGGAAAAGATGTAAATATTCACAAGGATGAAAATAGCGGACGACCTGAACAACGCAATGAATGCAATAAGCAGCACCAGCACAACCAGCCGCTTCTTACTGCGCCGTACAGAAAACAGCCACTTGCCGACATGTTGATAAGGAATGTTGCTGACCATCAGCAGCCCGACCGCCGCCGCATAAATCGGGGCGATAACCGCCAGATATTTTACCGGACCGGAAAAATTTGCATAAAACATCATCAGACTGCAAATCGCGGCGGCGGCTCCCGGGGAAGGCAGCCCGGTAAATTTTTCGCCGCTTTTCTTTTCGAGAATCGCATGAACATTGTAGGTAGCCAGCCGCAAGGCGGCACAGCCAAGATATATGCTGCAGCAGCAGTAAACTAATATGTTCTGAAAACGGCTCATCTCCTCTTTCAGGCAATGTGTGAGAATTGCGGCAATCACGGCCGGCGCCACGCCGAAAGTGACCATATCCGCCAGCGAGTCCATCTGTATCCCGTGCATGCTGGCGGCATTGAATATTCTGGCGGCAAAGCCGTCCAATGCATCAAAGACCATTGCGAATATAATAATCCATGAGCTCAAAACCATAACATTGATAATACCCTTCGGATCGCCGATATGATAATAAGCCTGGAGCGTGTTAAGGATGGCGGCAAAACCGCAAAGCGAATTGCACAGCGTAAGTGAGTTCGGAACGTACCTGAACCACTTATTCCGCTCAATCAAACCTTTAAACTGGCCTTTCAGACGCCTTGATTCTCTCATTATGGCAACTTCTCTATTGGTTACTGCTTTACAATTTGTCCGACCACAGAAGAACCGGAATAAACCCGGTCTCCCACCTTCACGGAAAGCACGATATTTCTCTCAGCCGGCAGATAAAGTTCCGTCCTCGAACCAAACTTGATCATACCGTAGATTTCACCTTTTTTGTATTTGCCGCCAATTTCCGGCGGACATACTATTCTTCTGGCAATCGCTCCTGATATCTGCCTGACCGCTACCGGAAAGACCAGACCGCCGGCATTGGCGATACCGCCGATAGTCATGGCTTCATTCTCTTTCGAACAGTTACCATTCCTGGCGTCAAGGTATTTGCCTTCACGGTATTTCTTATATTCAACCGTAAAATCACATGGTGCGCGATTTACATGGACATCAAAAACAGAAAGAAAAATGCCGATACGCACCACGTCCTTGCCTTTAAACACATCAATTTCGCAATTAGATATCAGTTCGATGTCTTTCACCAAACCGTCAGCGGGGGAAACCAGCAGCGCCGGATCCTGTGGAATTATTCTATCCGGAACCCGAAAAAAAGCAGCAATTCCCAGCCAGACGATAACGGTAAATCCGATCAGCAGGCTGGCCAGCACCGGTTGATGAAATTTTACCGCGATAAAAATAAAAACTGCTATCAGTATCAGCGCAATTATCCCGCTGCCCAGCCACTCTCTGGCTCCGTACATCGTCAATCTGATCATTATAAAATCCAAATCGTTATATTATTGTTTTGTTAAAATTTCGATGCAATATATCCTTAACACTACTGTTTTTCAACCTTACAACTGCGATTAGCCGCAGTTTGATTGACCAGTATTGCGTATTTTTCCGCTTTTACGGATTTGCTTTTTCCGGCGATAACGCTTTACCAGCCATATCGCCGCAAAATATCCAGATATCCCGGACACCAATCCAAACAACATGCCGCCGGCAAAAAAAGCAATAGTCAAATCAACGCCTAAATCAAACAGGGCCTTATATGACATCTCTCTAATTACTTTTAAAAAAGTATTTTTGACATATTCATAATGCAACGGATGACAGATTATATAACTGCCGATGTAACATTGTACAGGGTATATCACAGGAACCGTAAAATTGTTGGCAATCCAGGTAAGCGCCACTGCCGGAATTCTCGCCGCCCTGACAACTGCCGCCAGAGCATAAGCCACCACCATCTGGACCCCGAACGGGATGAAAAAAGCAATAAACAAACCGACAGCAACGCCGCGGCCGATATAGTCCGGCGAACCGGCATGATTAACTAATTTCAAGTAATAATATGTAATTGATTTACGGCTTAAGCGCTTCATACTCTTTTCTGTTTTTACCTTATCAGATGCAATCAGTCTGATAAATTAGCAGAATAATTTAATAATACTATTACCACAAAGTCTATTATCGGTTTTACAAATTATCAGCACGGAGTATAATATCATAATAGTGAATTTGGATAGTGAACGGGGGCTGGTTTAGGAATTAGGATAAAAAACAGTGTAATATTTATGTATTTCATTCTGACTCCTGACTCCTTCTTCATAAATATAAGGTATCAGCATGGATTATAGAATAGAAAAAGACATGCTCGGTGAATTGGATGTTCCGGCTGATTGTTTTTACGGCATCCACACCGTCAGAGCGGTCCATAATTTCAATATCTCAGGGCGGCAGACAGAGCCGGCGCTGATCAAGGCTCTTGCCATGGTAAAAAAAGCCTGCGCCCAGACTAACCGGGAGCTTAACTATCTGCCGGATGACAAAGCGGCGGCGATTTGCGCCGCATGTGACGATATTATTGCAGGACATCTGGCCGCCCAGTTTCCAGTTGACGCGCTGCAGGGCGGAGCCGGAACCTCCGCGAATATGAACATCAACGAGGTAATCGCCAACCGGGCATTGGAAATTATCGGGCATAAAAAAGGTGAATACACCGTAATCAATCCGATTGAACATGTCAATCTTCATCAGTCAACCAACGATGTCTATCCTACCGCGGTCAAGGTTGCCGCGATCTATGAACTGCGGGAACTCAGTAAAAGCTGTGCGGAAATTCAGAATGTCTTTCAGCGGAAAGAAAAAGAATTTGCCGATATTATCAAACTTGGCAGGACTGAATTACAAGATGCCGTACCGATAACTCTGGGCGCAGAGTTCGGTGCATTCGCCGAAGCTTTCGCCCGTGACCGCTGGCGTTCGTTCAAGGCGGAAGAGCGGCTGCGGGTAGTGAATCTCGGCGGCACCGCCGTCGGTTCCGGCTTGACCGCACCGCGCAGTTATATTTTTCTGGTGATTGAAAAACTGCGGACGCTGACCGGTATCGGTCTTACCAGAGCAGAGAATTGTTTTGATCAGACCGCAAATGCCGACTGTTTTGTTGAAGCTGCCGCCATCATGCAGGCTTGCGCCGTTAATCTGCAGAAAATCAGCCGCGATCTCCGCCAGTTGCACTTTCTCGGGGAAATATCCCTGCCCGCAGTTCAGGCAGGTTCTTCAATCATGCCCGGCAAAGTCAATCCGGTCATTCTGGAAAGCGTGATCCAGGGCGCAATGGAAGTCACCGCGCTTAACCGGCTGGTTGAAGACTGCGCCGCCGCCGGAACCTTGCAGATCAACGAATTCATGCCGCTTCTGGCAGACAGCCTCCTGCGCGCACTTGCAATATTGAAGCGGATTACAGCAGCGCTCGCAAACCACGCCGATGGCATCATTGCCAATCCTGAACGCTGCAAAGCGCTTTTCGATGGCAGCCAGACCCTGATTACGGCTTTTCTGCCGCTTACAGGCTATGATAAAGCTTCGGAACTGCTTAAAGAGTTCCGCGCCGGACAGGAAAAGGATTTCAGGCTCTTTCTGGAAATGAAACTTGGCAAAGAAGTGGTAAACCGGACTCTGTCGCCGTATAATCTTGTATCATTAGGTTTTAAATAGCCTCCATAAGGAATCAAAAGTTGGAAAAAACTCCAAAATCATTACGCTTGCATATCGCTATATTCGGCAGAACCAACGTCGGCAAATCCAGCTTTCTGAACATGATTGCCGGACAGGATGCGGCTATCACGTCTCCGGTTCCGGGCACTACCACTGACGTTGTTGAAAAAGTCATGGAACTGCTGCCGATAGGCCCGGTCGTCCTTTTAGACACCGCCGGACTGGACGATACTTCGGAACTTGGTGCTAAACGAATTCAAAAAACCGAAAAGGTTTTCGGACGTTCTGATGTGATAACCATCATCTGCGAGGCCGGAATCTGGGGTGAAGAAGAAAACCGGATCGTAAATGAATCAACCGCAAAAAATATTCCGGTAGTTACAGTAATCAATAAGATCGATTTAAATAAACCGTCAGCGGATTATATCAGCAATATCCGGCAGCACGGCATTAAGCATATTATTGAAGTATCCAGCGTCAACTCCGCTGAACGGACATGCTATCTCGCGGCATTCAAGCAGGCGCTGATCGAGTGCTGTCCGGAAGACTTTATCACCCCGCCGCCGCTGGCCGGCGATCTGGTCCGTCCCGGAGGCATTGCCATACTGATTGTTCCAATTGACCTTCAGGCCCCGAAGGGCCGCCTGATCCTGCCGCAGGTGCAAACTATCCGCGACGCGTTGGATAATGATGCGTCAGTCATCATCGTCAAGGAGCGCGAATACGCTCATATGCTCGGTCTGCTGAAAGAGAAGCCGGATATTGCCATCTGTGATTCGCAAGTAGTTATGAAAATGGTCGCCGACACCCCGCCGGATATTCCATGCACGACTTTCTCTATTCTATTCTCCAGACTCAAGGGCGATATGATAGAGATGGCCAGAGGAGCGGCCGCGATCGAATCCTTGAAACCAGGTTCTAAAATTCTGATTGCTGAAGCATGTTCCCATCATGCGGCCGAAGACGACATCGGGCGGGTCAAAATCCCTCGCTGGATACGACAGTTTCTGGGAACCGATCTGGAAATAGACGTTTTCGCAGGAAGAGATTATCCGGACAACCTGAAACAATACAGCTTGATCGTCCACTGCGGCGGATGCATGCTCAACCGTCGTGAAACCCTGTCCCGTATCGAACAGGCCAGGCAGGCCGGAGTTCCAATCACCAATTACGGCATGTGCATCGCATACGTTCAGGGCGTTATCAATAGAGTACTCTCCCCCTTCCCCGCCGCCTTAGATGCATTTGAGCGCACTGTAAAATCAAAACTCCGGCAGGAATAAATTTGAAAAATATTGCGGCAATTATCGCATCATTACTTTTGCTGGAGATATGTTCCGCCTCCGGCCAAACAGTTGAAGTCATTACCGCAGGGAAAAAAATACAGGTCAACTGTACCGCCGTTGAAAAATTGTTGCAAATGCCTTTTGAAGATTATATACTTGACAGTCCAGCCGATAAAACTTTGAAAAATCATCTTCAAACATTAAGAAGAGAAATGATTAAAAAGTATTTTGAGTCGAATACTCCGGTCTATTTTTTAAATTGGAGTGGCGTTCCGCGTGAGAAACTGCTGAAAATCAGTAAGATAAGTTTTATTCAAATGGGAAATGTTACCCTGAATGTGGATTTAAACAAACGGGAACTGCTGCTCTTGCCGGCAATGTTTTTCAGTCCGGTAAATCTGGCGGAGGATATCAACTGGGGAATCGGTTTTCTGGACTATCAGGATTCCGCCGCGAAACCACTGCTGAATGAAAAACTTGATCAATATATTGCCGACAACATCAGATTAGAGGTAACTAGAAAATGGCTGGTTGACGATTTTCATCAAATGCTGGATCAGATGAAACTCTCTGACCAGCATTTTAAAATATACTTGAACAGCTATCTGGACACAAGAAAGCAGGAATTGGAATTAAACAGAACAGATCTTCCTGTCTGGAAACAGTTCATCCCTGATGACATGGTTAAGAAATGGGAAAATCACAATTCAACCAGACTGGAAAAGATTGTTGAATTATCCCTCAAGTACGGCAATAATACATCGTCCGATATTCTGGAAGAAAAAGACGTGGAGTTCCTGAGAGGCGATATTATAACCAAATCCTTCAGCGATTGCAGTTTCCAGAGCAATTCATTTGATAATATTGTGTCTATATATCAGGACAAGGATTATGCCATGCTATACAGCCTGTGTTTCGGGCATTTCTATTCCGTGAAGACAATCTCTACTGGATTTATCTGCCCCGGTTATAACCGTTTCCGCCAGTTCTGGACGCCGGTATTCGGTACGAAGAATACAGGCAGCAATAAGATTTCCGCAAATGACTTTTCCATTACATTCGATGACGATAACTCCATTGAAGAAAAATTCTACCTGTTGTTTTCAATCAATGCATTGGATTAAATACTGCTTAACTCCGCAATTGCTCACATCATTGCAACGCTCAAAGCTGCTTTAAGCTGCGTTCATAAAACTGAATGCGGCGGACTGAGTCTTGAAAAAAACATCGCCGCCTTCTGTCTCATAACGCGTTCAATACTAAAAATGTGTCTTTGCTTATTTCCTCAAGCATGTTTGCAAAGTTTTATGAAAAAAAAGTTACAATCAACTGTCAAATAAACGCATTGTAAAAATACTATATCTTTCAAGTCTGTTGCAGGTAAAGATTCCTGAACTTCGAGGTGTCACCCTTTTTCGCTTTAGGTCTGGACGGTTTTTTCGGCTATCTGCGCAGGCATAGGATATCACAAAAATTTACACATTAACAGATTTTCGTAAAAACACCTGCTAAGCCGGCGGTTTTTTTATCATTAATAAAGACAAAAAAAACGCGACCGGCAAAGTCGCGGTAATAATAATTTTTAGTTGCTGTCAGCGGCTGACAGACAAAGTCTTAAAATGCGGCAGGTATTCTTTATTAGCCTTAAACATCTCATTAACCATATGGCGAATTTCTTCCAACGAAAGAACTGCCGAAGTCAGCGGGTCAAACAGAATTGCATGATAAATCATTCTGGCGTCACCTTTGAGCGCACCTTCAACAGCGAGCTCCTCACAGCGCGCGCTGATGTTGTTGAGAACAGCCAACTGAGCGGGAAGTTCTCCGACGCTGATCGCATCGAGTCCGCGCTTGGAAGCCAGTACCGGAATTTCCACGCAACATCCAGCGGGCAGATTGCTTATAATGTTTTTATTGCGGATATTGCCGTTAAACTCGAACATCTTATTGTCGCCGAAGACAGCGTTAAAAATAGAAGCGGCGTATTCATGACCGCGTTTAAGATAATCTTTAGTCAACGGCTTTTTCAGTTCCGCCTCAACATCTTTCTTCCAGTTGTTTTCTCTTTTGAGATACTCGTTAAGGATATACGCGTAATGACCGGGATTCCAGTTTGTGCCGGCAGTGCAATATTTTTCAATAAGGTCAGTGCGTTTACGGAACCAGGCATTGTACTCGGAATTATGTCCGCTTGATTCGGTCACATAATAGTCCAGAGCCAGATACATCTCATTGCGCACATGTTCGGCGTTATATATTTCAGGCTTCTTCAGAATTGCTTTGCGGATAAGCGGATAGGCGTCCTTGCCTTTCCATTTGTAATCCAGATAGAATGCCTGATGGTTGATTCCAGCGCAAAGATAGGTGATTTCCTCCATCGGCGCGCCGATCCATCTGGCAAGCATTTCAGCGGTTCCCTGCACCGAGTGGCAGAGGCCGGTGATGTTCAATTCCGGAAATTCGCTCTGCATCCCGCGGCAGAGCATCGCCATGGGGTTGGTATAGTTCAGCACAATTGCGTCCGGGCAGTGCTTGCGGATATCTTTACAGATGTCAAGCATGACCGGAAGCGTGCGCAGCGTTCTAAATATGCCTGACGGGCCGCGCGTGTCACCGACGTTGATGTCAACGTTGTATTTCTTGGGAATCTCAATGTCGGTACGGAAAACCTGCGGGCCGCCCTGAAGAATGGTGATAAGAACGCCGTCAGCGCCCTTGAGCGCGGCTGCGCGGTCGGTGGTGGCGATGACTTTCGCCGGATATTTTCCAGCCTTGATGATTTTCTCAACGGCTTTTTTGCTGAACGCGAGTCTTTCCTTGTCAATATCCATCAACGCGATAGTCGCGTCTTTGAATGCCTCGAAGGTCAGGATGTCCCGCACCAGGCCTCTGGTGAATCCCAGGCTGCCGGCGCCGATAAATGCGATTTTCTTGCTCATCTCGTAATTATCCTTAGTTTATTATTAGCTATGTCCGGACAGGACATGCATTTACATAATCCGCACAAGTTAATAAATTTACAATACTAAACAGTAAATACAACCATCTTTATCTCACTGATAATATTATTCTAAGATAATGGACGACAGGAAGTTTTCTGTATTGTTCGTGCGTAATTGCGGCACTGATGCCGGAAGCAAAAAAGTGAAATGTCAATCCCGAGCGCGAAGCGTCTCGTAACCTAGCAGTCTGTCGGACTCAGAAAAAGATGGTACATTATTGAGTGATTATCTCAATAGTAAGTCTATGTATTCAGCTCTACGATACAAATTGAAACTCATGTATTGCAATTATTGGCTGAATAATAAAAATTTTTACTTTTATGAATCATAAAAATCTCAGTCCGACAGGCTCCTGGAAAACATCGACCTCCCAGTAAATTTCGCCGCCTCAATTGCAAAATTTAGGTTAAGATTCTGAAATAGTTTTGACATTGAATTGCCTCTTTCCTGACATCATGGTTTTAGTATTGGAATCAGGCAGTATAATGGTCGCAGTAGTAGAATCAGGAATTTGAACGTCAAGTTTAAAATTACCCATTCTCGCTTCCCAAGCAATCTTGATCTTGCCGTAAGGCGAATCGTATTCGGCTTTAACCCAATTGAGTCCGCCGACTGGATGCGGATGAATAATTATATGCTTGAACCCCGGATTTTTCGGGTCCGGCGTAATTCCGGCCAGATATTGATACATCCAGGCACTGATATCACCGAACATGATATGATTTTGTGAACAGCATGCATCCTCCCAACTTTCCCACAATGTGGTAGCTCCTTGTTTCAGCCAATTGACCCAGCCGGGAAATTCAGGTTGCGTAATCAATCGATAGGCCAGTTCGCAATAACCGTTTTCCGCCAGTGCCCGTGGAACGTATTTTGCCCCAAGAATGCCGAAGTCCGGTTTGCCTCCGTTGGCGTTCACCGCTTCGACAAGTTTCTGTACTACTTGTGCCTTTTCCGAATCATCCGCCAGTCCCTGATATAGCGCACAGGCCATAGCTGTTTGTTCGCCTTTAGCATAAATCCCGCTTCCCTTGTAGAAACGTCGGTTAAAGGCTTTTTTGATATCAGTTGCAAGTTCGGCATAATGTTTCTGATCTACCGGACGAGAGGTCATTTCGGCAAACTTCGCCAGTAGCAGGCAGGTGACATAATAATACGCGGTTGATGTCAATGCCGGTTCCACGATGCGGCTACGGGCGACATGGCCCCAATCACCAAGGCCGAATGAAACAATATTGTCATCGGCCATGGAAGTACAGTAATCACCGTATTTTTTCATTGCGTTGTAATGCATTTCAATGGCCGTACAATCGCCAGTATAAAGATATATATACCATGGAAACAGGATGAAAGCGCTGTCCCAAGCAGGGCCGCTACCCCAGTTATAACCCCACCCGCAACTGGGAACGATGCCTGGGAGTTGTCCGCTCGGACGCTGGGCATCGGCAATGCTGTCGATCCATTGTGCATAAGATGAGGCTGCGCCAAAGTTGAACAACCCGGTTTCGGCGGAGAGTTGGGCATCACCGGTCCAGCCGTTTTTTTCGCGATGCGGGCAATCAGTGGGAATACCGGTGAAATTACCGATATACGACCAGATTGTACATTTCTGAAGTTGGTTAACGGTATCATTGGAACAGGAAAAGTATCCGATCCGTTCGAAAGCCGTGTGGACTACCTGGCCTTCCACCGCTTTAACCTGAGCATTTCCGGCTATATTGATCTGGACATATTGAAAACCATGGTAGGTAAAACGCGGTTCCCAAACTTCAATTCCTTTACCTTTCAGAATGTAACGGTCGGTCTGAAAATCGCCGGCGTTTATATATTGGGCGATATGCTCCTGATCAATGTCTCTGAATTGGGTCAAGCGCTCGCCGTATCTTAGAGTAATTTCAGTACCGGCATCTCCGGAAACCGCGATCCTGCCCCATCCGGTCATATTTTGACCAAAATCATAGACAGTGCCGTTAGGAACAGTCCACTGGCGCACGCTGGGAATGGTCTGCATTACTTGGCAAGGCGGCATCGTCTGTTCCTGCAGCATGCCGCCTGGAGGAGCGACACGAACTACATTCGACCAGAAGGTATCATCATAATCCGGTGTCAGCCAACCGTCTAGTTCGAGCCTGGCGTCATAAGTTTCTCCGTTACGAAGACCATCAAACACGATTGGACCGGAACTGACTTTCCAGGCTTCGTCGCTGACCAGCACGATCTGATTATCAGCTTCCATTTGGAACAGTAGTTTGGGATAATCACGCCAAGAGGCTTTGTCAAAGTGCCAGGCCACTGGTGTATGACAATTATACCAGCCGTTACCGAGAATCACTCCGATGATATTACGTCCTGCAATCAAATTTTCCGTAACATCATAGACCACGTAGCGAACACGTTTATCATAATGGGTCACAACCGGATCAAGTACATGATTACCAACTTTGTGACCATTAAGATAAAGTTCGTAATAACCGAGACCGCAGATATAAATTTTAACCTTAGTCTTCTGGCTATCATAATTGAAAGTTCTTCTGAGAAAAGGTGCAGGAAGGACTTTAGCTTGCCAATTGACTAAACATGCACCCGGGACTCCAATCCACTTTGCCCGCCATGTAATTGGGATATTCGAGTTTGAACTCATCTCACAATGACCTTCTTTGTTTTCATGAGCCAATTGAAAAAGTATTGGCTTTTTTCTAGTTAATAAACCTAATCTATCGAACCGAAGTCTGATATTTTTACTACCGTTGGGACGGAACTTCGAAAAAAAGTATTTTTTTCGGACTGCAAGGAATGGGACGTCAACGGACTAAATTCCCATTCATCAGTGCAAAATGCGTTTATTTTATTTTGCGGATTCAAGGAAATCAAACAGGACATTGGCACCATCGATTCCCAGTAACGCAAACCTCTTGCCGTTGAAAACCATTTCGACCTCTGTTGTTTTGCCATGTCTCTGACATGGATTTATGCGGTCAAACTCGATAATACCCATGACTGGCGGCACCCCGGCAAACGCTCTGGAGCTTTTGCATTCGCCGATATCCGCCGGAAAATCTCCGTTGAACTTGCCGGAGAGTCCATTTCTCGGGGAGATGCCCTAAAGGGCTCATCCCTACCGTTAGATTCGTGCGCATCTCTTTGCCGCGGAGCCGCATGATTACATCATTATAAATTTCAGGAAAACTTCAGTTTTGACATGATATAACTCCATATTTTCTTTACTACCCCTTTTTTAGATAATAGATGGACTCGGCGTAACGCATATATCCGAGTTTCTCGTAAAGTCTTTGAGCAGCAATATCGACACCGAGCGTGTTGACGGTGAATTTGGTGAACCCTTCCTCACGCATTCGGTGCTCAATCTCCTTCTGCATGGCCTTGCCGATACCTTTCCCCTGAAACTCAGGATGGACTGCGTTGTTGCCGATCTCCGCAATTCCCTGCTTGGCATCGAAAAGCCATGTGGCGTAGCCCACGACCCGACCCGCGGACTCCGCGACGACAACCTGATATATGCGCTGATGACAAAACTCCTCAAGCTCCTGGCACTTGTACTCGCACCAATTTCTGCCGCCAAGTCGCTCGCTGAAAAAATCCTGACGCATTCGTGCGAGGCTGACAGGCTCGAAGGCCTTTCCGGTGATGTCACAGATTGACGGAATGTCCTCGAAACGTGCAGGGCGCACGGTTACTGATTCTGTCCGCATATACGAAGAAAACGGCCCGAAGTCCGCCAGATGCCGTGTCATCGCCTCTATGTCGTCAACGAACATCGCCACCTTCTTGAAATCGGCATGTCGTATCGTGTCCTTTGGCGTGTGATAATATGTTTTTAACGAATGATCATAGAACCAGACGTACGGAACGCCAAACTGATGCGCCGCGCCATTGTCGCCGCCCTCGAATTTCCGGCGCTCTTTGAATAAATGTCGAAGTGTAACTGGAGCCGAGGCTACCTTCTCACGGAATGGTTTAGGTCCGGCAACATAGCAAATCGGCGTGCCAATTTTGTGACCAATGTCGTCGATGTCGATCAGGCAGACGCAGTTCTCAAGGTCGTCCCGCATCCGATCAAAGAAGGTCAGCATGCCCCTTCCCGTCATGTCCATGCCGCCGTACTCCTCGCTCCCAGAAGCGATAAAGTGAATGGTGGCTTTGTGGTTTGTTCCATGCAATCGCCTGGCAACCGCGAGCAGCGCAGCGACACCGCACGCGTTGTCGAGTGCGCCAGGGGAGGATGATGCCGAGTCGTAATGCGCGCAAACCGCAATCCAGTGAGGCCCCGTCCCCTTGATGGTGGCGACCACATTCTGCGAAATTCCGTCGTGGATGGATTGTGTTGTAGTAACTGTGAGCTCGACTATTCGTCCGACGTGCCGCATCAAAGACTCGGCGACATCGTGGGTGACCGTCACCAGGGGCATGCGCTGCTGTGTCGGATCTCTGACAATTTTCCCGTTGACCGTGTCCGTCATCGGCGTGATGATAACAAGTCCACCGAGCCCTTTCTCTGCCAGTTCCCTCACCAGACGCTGCCTGTCGAACAAACCAGCCACAGGCATGAGCATGCCGACAGCACCCGGCTTAAAGTCAGTGCTGTCCGCCATCTCCTCGTCGCCTAGGAAAACGAATTCCCCGGCTACATTCCCAGCAGGGGAGAACTGAATCGGCGTCGAACAGAAGATCCTGCCCTCCGCCGTGAGTTTCGAACCGACACATGTGCAGGATGGACTCTCAAACTGGTTGATCTCAGCCGAAAACCCCATCGCGTCGAACTCGCTCCTGATCCACTGTGCGGCCTCCAGCTCGGCCGGACTACCCGGAGCCCGTGGACCGATCTCGATCGACAATCTCCTGACAACCTTCCGGATATATCCGGCCGCCGAGAACTGTTTCCGCATTCCGTTCATGTTACCTCGTATGTTTTGAATTGCATGATTCTTGAGTAAAATCTTATTTTTGTTTGATGTTTATGAAATCATCTTAACTCTTGGTTTTTGCTCTTACGGAAAAACAAATCCATCCACTTTTGAAGTGTCAAAACATGTCCAACTCATACGCCGCTCAAACGTCATGAACGCCTGATCAATCGTCGGCGCTTCAACATCTTCCGTCAGCATTTCCTTATGTTCAATATGGCCTGGTGAGTCAAGCAGATTGAGCCTGACCGGTCCCTGAATATGGTATGGTTTAATTTCCGATCTGCGGGCGATGCCTTGCTTAACCCCGGCATAAATCATTTCACAGGCACGGGCGGGCATTACGGAGCAGGCCTGATATACGGACAAGGCCTGCTTTACTTCAGCGGTTTCGATATTGGGAATTTTGCTTTTGATTTCGGCGGTGATTTTATCGTCGCCGCTGACAAAAACCGTCGGCACGGAATAATCTCCGGCAATTGCCGCCGCCATTGAACCTTCGCTGAGATAGATTGCGCCGCCGTTCACTTTCCATTTTGAATGCGGCAGAATGGCGTTGGGAGTTTCGCCCATGGCATGCATGCCGACCAGCGCCAGCGCGTCGCAAGAAGCGTCCAGCAGCGGAAGCCAGTGCGGGCCGCTGCAATTCCTGCCGTGAATGATTCGGCAGCGCGGATCGAGATTTTCGAAAATAATGTTATAGCCGCTGCCATGACCGTCCTTGACCAGTACCTCGTCGGCACCGGAATCAAAAGCTGCCTTGACGGCGGCATTTACCTCATCCGTCAGCAGCCGGCGCATCCGGTAACGGTGTTGAATGTTTTCGTAACTCTTGTCTGCCCGGTTTTCAAAGAAGCAGAATCCGGCGATGCCTTCGATGTCAGTTTCGATGTAGATTTTCAAAGTGAATATTTCATTTTTTTACTTTGCGGATTTCTTTGCGGCGCAAAGCCCCGAAGTTCTGTTGTTGCTCGTGTTATTCGTGAGCATTGCAAAAGTCACCTCGTTGTCACCCTCTTTCCAAATTGCTGATGCTTTGTATTGGCTTGGAATTATCGGATTTGTCGCACCCGGAATGCATGCTGCTGTTTTTCCGTTAATCCACACTTTTACAGGACCATCAACTCCAAAGCATAACTCAGCCTTGCCTGCGCGTTTGACATTGATTATGCCTTTCAGATATATAAGCCCATCTTCCTCTTTTCCGTAAAATCCTCTGATGTCATAGTAGAAAGCTGTCCTCGGAACAGGCAAAAAAGATAGTTTTTTCAAGGGCTTTTTAACTTTGCTGATATCTTCAGGCGCAGGCAGTATCCGACTGGCTTGAACCATAGAAAACTTACTTTTCATAATATCGGCAAGATGTTTTTTCAATTTCTGAAGATACCCGGAGGAAATCACTTTCTCCTCATCTCCGACTTTGAGCATTGACAGCAATGCTTTAGCCGCATCGCTGCCGGGATAGGCGTCAGCTATTTTGCGGGCATTGAGATAGACTTCTCTCATTGTGTCACAGCCTTCGGCAAGAGATTCAAAGAGGCCGTCCAGTTTTTCAGGACCAACTATATCCGATTCAATACTTTTCCAGTCTAAGTATGCGCGGTGTTTTGTGGCCCATGAAATAAGCAAAGTCATCACAGATGTGAATTGACTGCTTATCTTCTTGTCCGCATTTGCCGGAAACAGGCCGTTTTTGACATCATAGGCTTTCAACTGGAAATTATCATTTCTGCATGCGTCCCTGTCTATTTTTTTGCGGAAATCAGGTATATCATAAGGCTTGCCGTTTTCCAAAGAGCTTCTGTAAGCGAATATTCCGGACAAAGTCACATCGGATGCGTGATAAATGTCAAAAAACGCTTTCTCGCCGGTGAGTATCTGCCGCGCGAAATAATAGAGCGTCCAAAAATCTCCGCCGCCGTGTCCGGTTTTAGCAGCCATCAATGTGAGCTCGTCATTCAAATTCGGGTTTACGGCAAGCTTAGGTGAATCTCCGGAAGCTCCAAGACACAATGCAAGCGGCACTCCAACATTAAGCTCCGCCGCCCCCAGAGTTCCCCAGAGACGCTGAATGTGAGTGTCATTCGTCGAGCCGGCCATTAGATTGCGGACAAGACCGCCGTTGCTCATAGATATAAGAGAAGAGGCCGTAGTGCCCAATCCAGCCTGCTTATCATCAGTAATGTATCCTGCCATGCGCACATTGCAGGGGAGTGAAGTGATGCGGACAGGGCGCGTATTGGTTATTGCCATTACCGGTCCCAAGGAGTGTGTGCAGTAATAATGAAAATTAAGCCAGCTCCGCCAGTGATGTACTGTCCAGCCAGGCTCAATTGGAGTTTTTGAATCATATGTGTATGTGTACAATCGGCAGTCATGAACATACTCGTACTCTCCGTAGACCAAGTCTCCGAACAGTCCCTCTTTCCATTTTTGGGCTAAATATCTGTTAACAGGCGTGAAAGGATAATTTTCCGCCAAGTTATAAACAAGACCGCTCTTTTCAACCTCCTCCACAAGGCGCACTCCCTGCGCGGGAGTAAAAAATGAGGTGCATTCAGAAAGAACATGCTTTCCCGCTTTCAAACAGCGAATCGCGTCATCAGCGTGATTGACAAAATATGTGGAAATGACAACAGCGTCAAAATCCTGAGCAAGAAACTCGTCAGCATCAGCCGTCACAAACGCACCTGGTGCTTCTTTAAGAAACTTAGTTCTCAACCGCTCCTGATAGTCGCAACCCGCCACAAACTCAATTCCCAGCATTTTGCATGTCTCAAAGAAATCTGCGCCGCGCCCAAGTCCCCAAATTCCAATTTTCAACTTTCGATCTGTGTTAAACCAATTATGCATTTCCGTCTTCTTCATCTAAACTTTCCCTTTTTTGAACCTGTCTTCCGAGTCGCAGTCTGATATTCGACTATGGTTAGCCGTTCTGTTGTGACCTTGTCGTTTAAGTGTTTTTTTCATTTTCTAATTCCGTTCATATTCATTTGTACTTAAGTCCCGCGATAAACTTATGACTGTTTTCAAATAATCCCAGCATTATGGATTTACAGTAAGCAGGTATTCCTGATAGCGCTTATAGAGATTGCCCGCCTGCGGCCAGAATGAATTGGGACTCATGAAATGCGAAAATTCGAAAGTCATGGTATTTTTTATTCCCGCGGCTTCCGCCGCTTTCAATTTCAGCAGCAGTTTCTCCCATTTGATCGGAGGGAAACGGAACGGCATATCGCGGTCAAAAGTCTCGCTGTTGGTCCAGCATTCCAGGCCGTGTTTATCCGCCAGCGCCTTGTTTATTTTCAGGACTTCCGGAAGTTCCCAGAAATGAACGTGTCCATCCTGAAACGCCACAATATCTACATTGCCGGCAATAGTCCCCATAATTTCATCCCAATCCCGGTAATGACGCTCAAAATCCAGATCATGAGCGTCTTTATCCGTCGGCAGCCAGGCTTTACGTCCAAGCATTCCCGGCGAAATCATCACCGGCAGATTGCCGGAGATTTCCTTGCAGAAGCGGCCAAGTTCGACAAATTCATGAACTATCGGCTTGTTGTTGGTGCTGATTTCTTTCGATAAATACCATCCTTTAAATGCTTTGCGATGTCCATATCGTTCCCATGCTTCTGCGCTTATTCTTTTGTCCAGTTCAAAGGTTCGTTCATAATCGAAACCTTCTTTTCTGTTCCATGCTTCACGGTCTTCAACATAACCACCGAAAAAAAAGCGCATATTATATTTTTCAGCTAAGGTCAAATACATGTCAACCAGATCTACCGGGGGCAGATATCCACCACACTCTTTATGAATGATTGTAGATGGATATGTCATCCAGCGTTCCAATCCACAACGAATCATGACCACTGTATCAATACCTATATCTTTCATTGCCCGGAAATCTTTATCCCATTCCTCAAAACCCCAGTTCTGATGTGGAATGTCTGTGCTAATTTCATCAAGAAAGGTTGCTGTAATTCTCATAATATTCCTTTTAAACTAAATATAAAACATTTATTTCAGGCTGATGGTATAAGTGTAATCCACTGTTTTCCCGAAAGGTAATATGAATTCACTGGAAAGCATTTCGACAGTATAGTCGTTAATTGATTTCCAGATCATATAGCCTGCGGTGAATTCCGGTGTGGTGTCAAAGATTAGAAGCTCTTTCATTGAACCAACGGAAGCCTCGGCGGTGACCGGTCCCTGACTCCACGGATCAGGTTTGATTACACCTTTAAGGAAGCTTAATTCGGACTTTTTCGCCGACAGCAGCAGAATGCCGCCCAAACGGTCTGGCGACACATTTTTTTCGCATGAATCCGAATAATATTTGATGGTTGCAATATCGGATAAGGTTTTCATTCCGGCCAAAGTTCCTCCCAGTCGAGGATAATTTTTTATCCTGAAACCGAGTTCCATTGCTGCCTGGCGCGGACTCCGGTTAGTAAATTTCATGGCTGTTTTAATAGTTTTACCGCCATCGCACAGCATGATTTCTTTGTTGATTACCAGCCCTTCCAGAGGATTGACTTCTGAATTGGCCCCTTCATAGCCGGGGACGACATAGTTAAATTGTGCGAATGGATTACCGGCTTCGCTGATTCCAATATTTTTAAGCTCAAATGGATACGGAGCTCTTCGCTGTTTTGGGTCATAAAAAGACAATTGCCCCAGTACACCGCGATTTTGATGAAAAAGGTAATCTCTTGCGGCATTGCCGGTATTTTTCCAGCCGATGACATCTGCACCGTTGGCCGGATCAATATATATTTTTAATTTGTCAAACTGCAGCTTCAATTTGGGAGCGCTATCTTCGCCCGGCAAAACCGACCAGGAAATGGCTGCATTATTTCGCGCAATACTTTCAAGCTTGGTCATCTTGGTCAGCTGTTCTTTAGCAGCAGCCAATTTTACTTCCAATTCGCGCTGCGAAATAATTTGCGCTGCCGGACCTTTTGTCATACCTGATGTAATTTGCAGCAACACGGCCTCGCGGGGGGGGATTTCAACCAGGAATCCGGTACGGATTTCCGCTCCGGTCAAGCCGTTGTTAACGGTGCCTGCTGAAAAATATTTTCCCGTGCCGATGTTCCGAACTTGAAATTGTCCATCTTTAATTTCTGGAATCGCCAGCCGCAGCAGGCATGCTGAATTCTGGTTGTAATTCAAAACAGTAATGGCGAAAGCATCGTCTTTCTCATGCATCAGAGTTTTGACAGTAGTTTTGAAATCCGGAAATATGACTTGCAGTTTTTGACCATCATCCTCAAACGTCTGCGCGAAAACATTGGCCGGTTCAGTCCGCAATTTATTGTCGCAACGCGTTGAAAAATAAAAATCTTCCGCCTGTCCGACCAGATTGAACGCTTCGGCAATGGACTGAAGATAACGCCCGTCAAATGCGTCCGACGGCCAGAACCCGATACCGGAACAGCCCAATGCCGCTGCCGCAACAATGTTCTGCTTTACCTCCAACGGAGAATAACGCGAGTAAAACATGGACATGTTTTCTGTCGGGTTAATCAACGGGAAGTTCTTTTTCTTCAATATCTTGTTGTTCAGGTCAATATCATTATAGAATTCCAGCCCGGAGTAGTAGGGCATATTCATATGCAGATCAACGTCATTGTCCGAAAGTCTGACGTCAACGCCGCACCAATTGGAGATCGGCTGTGTTCCGGCATGAATCGGGTCGCTGCAAATTACTGCTTTGACACCAGGAAAATGTTTGTGTACGGCATCACAGAATTTTTTGATGATTAAACTGTGTTGATAAACTCTGAAATCAAACCATTTGCCGCCATATTGACTCTTGATTTCAGTGATTTCCGGAACATAGCCCATTTTGGCGTAAGCGGCAAAACGTTTCCGGTTTTCGGCGCTGTATCCATGTCCGCTTGCGCCTGGCTCGAAGTCAAAAATAATCATTTCCGGACGGGACATCTTCTGCTGCCTTGCTTTGACCACTTCAGGAAAACATTTGTCCCAGATTAACCCTTCAGGATCCTCTGCCACATAATAAGGAGCAACTTCACCTTTGACAGGAGTCCCTTTGTCATCAATCAGCAGCGGTATCTTATCCGAATTCATCCACTTATTTAGTTCACCGATGATGCTAGGCAAATTTATAAACACTGATAATTTAAAGTTTCCGTCTATCGGGGTACGCACTGCATCAGGGAGATCACTCCAATTTATCAACCGCATGGTTTTAGGAGAGTCTGCCAATGATTTCCAATATGACAGATAGGCATTGTTTATGTCATTGAATGGTGCGGTCTGGGACCACAGATAAGCTATCATCAAGCCGAACCGATCAGCTTTTTTCACCGGTTTTTCCGGATATGGAAGCGCTGTCAGTCTGAATTGATTTTCCTTGCAATTTAATTTTCCGGAACGCAAACTCCAGAATACATCTCCGCTTTTTCCGGCGCTGCCGGGTCGGGCGGCAATAAATATCCGGTCAAAGTTGCTCCAGGCATATACGCGTAACTGCATCCGCCGGATAATATTGTCATGGATTGCAATAACATAACGGTGATATTCAACCCCATTTTTTTTAATCGCAGATTCGGAATACTTTTCAGGAATGAAAGTTAAGTTGCCTTGTGCATCTTTGCCTGTCAGCAGGACGGAACAGGCACCTTTAAACTCAAACTCAGGCGGCAAATCCAACACCAGCTCCATACCGTTTTTTTCCACTTGAGCGCGATCACCGTTGACATCCAGCAACAACATACCCGGCAGACCTTCGCAAACCGAATAAGACTGATTCTGAAAATCTACCGGGAATAATTTTCCGCTAATACCGGCATCCTGAGCGGCTTTGACTTTTTCCAGCACAACATCGTCATACCATACCGTGCCGGATGCAAGGCGCAGTGATAAATAGATTGTCGCCTTGCCGGTTTTAACATCCCGCGAATTGAAGTTGAATTCAATCT
>CAIPAT010000274.1 GCA_903863035.1 uncultured Lentisphaeria bacterium | reverse complement strand
TAAGCGAATGCTAAACGAAGAAGAACAGGGGGAAAGCCGTGTGAGGGAAAACCGCACGCACGGTTTGGTCGATGAGGCAGAGCCGATAAGTCGCAACTCGTTGATGCTTAGAGGTTTTACTTTAATCGAACTCCTGGTCGTAATTGCCATAATCGCTATTTTGGCTGCAATGTTGCTGCCGTTGCTGAATAAAGCAAGAGAAAAGGCAAGAGAAATTTCATGCACAAGCAATCTTAAACAGATGGGTACATCCTTCTCGATGTATCTACATGGAAGCGATGATATGTTTCCACCGTCTTCGAGTCCCATTGGCTCGTGGGGCAAATTACTCGTTAACGCTAATTGTGCTCCGGCGGTTGCCAACGCCAACGTTAAATCCACCATCTTTCGTTGTCCGTCTGATATAGAAGGGACTTTCGATTCCGACACCTATTACATGGGCATCTATAGTTATAACTATATTTATCTGACGTACTGTGACATCACTTGGCCGAACGGCGGCACTCATGCGACCGCAAAGTTGAATAATATCAAGAAACCTTCCGGCATGATCCTCCTGACCGAAGGCACTTTTACTGGCGATTCCTCTATAGGCAGGGGATTTTATGTCGTTAATTCAGCCCCTGGTGGTGGTTACGATCTAATCACCCGACATGTCGGCGGCCGCAGCCTCTGCATTCTGTGGGTTGACGGTCATGCCACGCCTTATAACCCACCCACCCGCGGCCAACCATATTCGGGCATTCTGGCTCACGGCGGTTATGCAGATGGCCCGCTTAATAACTACTGGGATCGCGATTAACCACATCAAATCTAAATAAATAAAGAATCTCCTCCAGTCCATCCTATCACCAGGGCAGAGCCCCGATGTATTACGGACGTACTCTCACCCCCTGCGGGCGGGCCGGAGATTCGAAAACAAAAACTAAGACAAAAGACAAAAGCCGACCCAAGGGTCGGGGAATTTACCCAATGAAGATTTAAGATAAAGCAAATAGATGATTATATACCTGCGGGCCAAGAATAGAATGTGTAATAATTATAGTTTTTAAACAAAAACAGAAAAAGGTAAACCATTGATGGACGAATTTGGGCATCAAACTATTAAGTCTAGGGAAAAAGTTTTTTCCCCACAGGAGAAGCAATTTTTTAGAACAAAACTTTTTTACACAAGGAGTATTATGATTCGTAAAATATTCTTTTTGGGTCTGCTGACCGTCATCTGGGGCTCTCTATATGGAGGTGAAATTACTCCTCTGCCAGTCAAAAATGCATCCTTTGAAGGTTCAGGTGATTATGCCCAAACAGTCAAACTTACAAATAAAGACGGTAGCAACGCCACCATAAAACTCGATAATGGATTGTCCGCAACCGGTTCGCAATCATTGTGTATTGCCAAAACCAATGCGTTGGGGCGCGCTATTGTTACTTGGGAAGAGACTTTTCCAGTCAAACCCCAACAGGAATACGAAATTTCTCTTGGCGTCCATGTACGCGAAGCGACCTATGGCGGCATTCTGACGCTGGAGGGGATTGAACTGGATTCTGCTGGAGCCGATGTTGGGGCGCACACCCCGGGTTTTGATCAGATACCGGTATTCAACCGCAAAAATGAATTCCTGCGGCGCAAGGTACATTTTATCACCGGCAAGAATACGGACCGACTTAGAATCAATTTTATCATAAGTGGCAATCCGCTGGAAGTGAATCTGGATGACTTGTCGGTGACGAAAGGGGCTGATAATGCCTACTATTCTGGTATTCATAAGCCGGCGGATCCAATTCCGGCGCGAAATGCAATTCTAAGGAAACTTGAGAATATCAAACCGCGGGAAGCGCGGATTGAGAAAAGAAATGATAAACCGACACTTATTGTTGATGGACAACCAATACCTCCGATTATTTACCGGGGCGGCGCTCACTTCGGTTCATTCGCGAAAGCTGGCGTCCATCTTTACGCAACATCTATGTTTAAAGGAGGAGACCTTTTCTGGGATAAAAACGATCAAAACGCCCAGATGTATAGAGGAAATGGGAAATTTGACTTTTACCGTTTGGAAAATGAACTATTCCGGATTGCAAACGCAGATCCCAAGGCAATGGTTATTCTTACAGTCACCGTCGATCCGGATCCGGCGTGGTGTGATGCCCATCCGGATAGTATATTCCAGACAATTGATGGGCAAAAGGGTATCATAGTGAAGGGAAGCCTTAACGTAGGCCGCCTGGTAAGGGATTTGGGGCAGAAGAAACCGGAAGAATGGTGGGCCCATTCCTATGCGTCCCTGGAATATCAGGATTACGTTTGTGAAGCATTGAAAAAACTGTCTCGTTTCTTAAAAGAAAGCCCGGCAGGCAAGATTGTTATCGGGTTTACCGTGTGTGGTGGAAATGACGGTCAGTACCTTCCTTGGATTGATGGAGAAAAAATTGACTATTCACCAGCCTCGACAAAGGCTTTTCGCACATGGTTGCGCGAGGAATACAAGGATGATAAAACCTTGCAGAAGGCTTGGAGCAATTCTGCTGTAACCTTGGATACCGCCACGCTTGCTTCTCCTTCAGAGATATTATCCCCAATGCTTTTATCTTCCCGTCCGGGAAATGACTGCCGGGTATTGAACACCAAAAAATTCAGCTCCATCGCTGTTGCCCTGATGATCCGTCGATTTATGGGTACGCTCAAACAGGAAATGGGGCGGCCTATTATTGGAAACACCTATTATTCTGATGTCATGTATCCGCATATAAACCGACTGGCGGTGAATGAACTACTGGGCGGCCCAGAAGTGGATATGATTACCACCGTTGCAACTTATGCCCCCTGGCGGCGGTCAGGTTCTACGGGCATGTCTTCTAATTTCTGTGTAGCCTCGGCAGTTCTGCGAAATAAACTCCATATTACCGAACTGGACTATCGAACCTGGCTCTCCGAAGGAGCAGAGGTGGATAACAGTCTTTCGATGGGCAGGGACGCGGAGGACTTTAAAGCTCAAATTCGCCGGGATGCTGGCATTGCGTTGGCTCGCGGCGGCGGAATCTGGTTTTATGACATGTGCGGCAGTTGGTATGAAGACCCTTCTTTAATGAAAACCATTGCTGAGTCGGCTAAAATGGCCGAATGGGCAACTAAGTCTCCCCGACAACCTAAGCCACAGGCTGCCATTTTCCTGGATGAACGTTCACCCCTGCACCTTCCGAACTTGATGTCGGTCTTTTGGGACTATTTGCTAGGACAGTCAGCGGTGAATGCATCGGGTGTTCAGTTTGATATATACTTGCTTGATGATATTACCCGGAAAGATCTCCCGGACTACAAACTGTATGTCGTCTTGTCGCCTATGACTCTTTCCCGGCTGCAAGCCGATGCATTCATGAACAAGGCTCGGCAACCTGGCAAGGTGCTTCTGGTGGAAGGACGGGCGGCGATTGCCAGCAGCGACTATTCGGGACCGGAAAATCTACAGCTTTTGCTCGGAATGCAAATCAAGAAAGGAAACGGAAACGTTCGTCAGGTTGTGATGCGAGACGAAACAGCTGAACATCCTTTGGCAGAGAAAGTTCATGGCATTATTGGTCGGGAAGATGTCATTTACCGTGGATGGGCGGCTATGCCCATTACATCGTGGTACTATGTGGACGATTCGACAGCGGTAGTTCTGGGACGCTGGCAAGGGAGTAATAAACCGGGGCTGGCGGTAAAAATTACGGAACAGGGTACAGTGATTTACTCAGCCGCCGAAGGCGGATATACTCCACAGTTATTGAACAATGCGGCGCGATTGGCAGGAATTCTGCCGGAGAGCGAAGCAGGGAATGCGTCCTATGTCGGATACGGCGTGGCGGTCAGCCATCGCATGTGCAACAATCCGGTGAAAATCAATTTTGGGCAGACCATGCGGTTCTTCACTCCGGATCTGAAGGATGCCGGAGAAGGCACAAGCTGGAGTCCTTGCGTAGAGGAGTGTCAGACCGGGCTGATTCTGTATGAGGAAAAAGCCGGAGATGGGAAAAAGATGACATTGGAAGCAAGGTGAAAGAGAACTAATTTAAGTTATAAACAACATTGAAAAGGAGGCTTTACGGTCAAACAATAGTTTTTCAGCAAAAAAAGGGTTTTAAAAAACGTAACAGTTTTTTGCCGCAATATAAAACTTTAAACCAAAAGAGCCGATGGCTTTTACAGGGAGTTAAAAATGGAAAATATTAAAATGTTGGCGATATTCGGAGTTTCGATGATTTCATTCGTTATTGGCGCACAGAATCTCGTAAACAATGGAGATGCTGAGTCGGGTATTGAAAATTGGTCTGCCAATCAAGTGGAGATTATTACTGAAAACCCTAATTCAGGGAAAAGCTGTTTTAGAAAATTATCATCAGTAAATGATATTCTCAGTAATAAAGCTATTCCTATTGATACCACAAAAGTTTATACGTTATCCGGCAGTTTCAGGAGTACTGACAACAATGTTGTAGATTTATTTTTTGGGCTTTACCCTTTCGATGAAAAAGAACAGCCGATCAGTGCAGAGCAAGTAAATGCCATCCCGGAGACGGAGACGGAAATTTCTGCGGCCTGTAAGCCGGAAGATACGATTATTAAAATTAAAGATGGCAGCAAATGGAAAATCAGCGATAAAGTAGACTTGATTGCTTTCAATGTTGATAACTCTGGAGAATACAAGGATATTCCAAACAGAAGTCTTGCCGGGATTGTTGTAAAAGCCGAAAACAAAAATAATATGTGGGAACTGACCCTTGACAAAGCATGCGGGGTAGCATTTCCTGCCGGAACAAAAATTCGCCAGCATAAATACGGTAATTATTTTATTTATCCAATAATCCAGACACAATTTGACACGAAAGACTGGAAAGATCTTTCCGCTGAAATTGAAGGTGTTGCTAAAACAGGTGTTCCCGGTAAACAGTTCTGGCACGGTACAAAATATGTAAAGATTGGTATTCTTGCCTGCGGAGGAGCGATTTGTTTCGATAATATAAAATTGGAAGAAAAGAAATAAGAATTTTTCCGGGCATGTTTCAGAATGTAGTTGACACTTTTTTGTGTGGCATAAACTATTATAAAGTCTTGCTGCATATGTTCCGAGCTTGCGGATCTGGATTGCAATGAGTTCCGTAGAAACGTTCGATGTTGCAGTAACGGACTTCAGTCCGTTGCCGGAGCACCTCAAGTTCGGGTTCCATAGGAACGGTGCATGTGCTCTGAGCCTGCCAACCTTGTGCGGCGGCGTTGGAGCAAGTGTCAACTATCTCTAACCATTATTTGAAACATGCCGTTTTCCGTAAGGAATTAATGCGGCAGCTAGATGACGGTCGTGTTATAAGGAATGTGTCAGCTGATGACGGCGAACTGGTCGAAAAGATAGACCATATTCATATTGGCGACAAATAAAGAAGGAACAAAAATTGAGATTATCAATTATTTCATGTTTTGCAATACTGCTCGCGTTAGTATCAGGATGCCAATTTCTACAGAATAACGATGGCGGCAAAGCTTACACCGCCGAATATTCCACTGAAAAAATTAACGTGGACGGTAAACTGGATGAAAAGGCATGGCAAAACGCGGAAGAGCTGAGTTTTCAGGCGCTGGACGATTCTTCTTGTACTGAAAATGGTATCGTAAAAATAATCTGGGATGATAAATACATTTATGTTGGCGCAAAATTATATGATTCCGATATAGTACAGGAAGGAGATAAAGACTGGGAGCACCTTTACTTGACCGGTGACGTGCTGGAGGTGTTCTTGAAACCCAACGGCAAGCTCAATTACTGGGAAATATACGCTACTCCAAACAGTAAAACGACAGCCTTCTTTTATTATTCTAGAGGACGTCTCGGGCTTCCTAGTGGTTTTGCTTATAAAATGCCCGGTCTGATTGTTGCCAGCACTTGCAATGGGACACTAAATAATGTCAATGACCGTGACAAATTCTGGACAACCGAGATGGCAATCCCAAGAAAAGAGTTAGAGGAGCACCATGGTCAAATATTGCCGGGAAAAGAATGGCGCTTCCTCGTATCACGTTACAACTACTCCGCTTATTTTGATACGTTTCAAGAATTATCACTAACGGGAAAACCCGCCGGAAAAGGTGGCTTTCACAATTTTAAATCATGGAGATTTATTAAATTTTCGAGGATGGCATTATAAGAAACACAGAATTGCAAATTAAAATAATCGGCTGGAAAAGGGCATGTTTCAGAATGTAGTTGACACTTTCTTTTGTGGCATAAACTTTTAATAAAGTCTTGCTGCATATGTTCCGAGCCTGCGGTTCTGGATTGAAATGAGTTCCGTAGGAGCGTTCGATGTTGTAGCAACGGACTTCAGTCCGTTGTCGGAGCGCCTCGAGTTCGAGTTCCATAGGAACGGTGCATGTACTCTGAGTCTGCCAACCTTGTGCGGCGGCGTTTGAGAAAGTGTCAACTATCTCTAACCATTAGAGGATTATTGCAAGCATGATAATACGCACATAATCATCAATAACCAATTGGATGATAGATGATAAAATTCAAAACAATAATATGAGGGTCTAGTAAAATAATGAAGAGTCACAAACAAACAAACAGTCGAGTCAGGAATATTTTCGGGAAACATTTCAATACTTCTGTATTGACTATTGCCGCCAGCGTCCTGACATTGGCCGCTACACTAAAAGCTGAAGTGCCGGAACTGCTTGAACTGGTTCCAGATGCCAAAGGCTATGAACTTATTTATAAATTCAATCCGACCGAATATGCCGCCAATGGATATCTGGTCGATAATGGCGAAAGCTATGCCGGTACGTTGAAAAGAGTCGGTTACCTGCTAAAACTGACCGATAACCAAGATAAACTCACGTGGGCTTTTGCCGCTATGGATCCGTTTTCTCAGAATCTTAACCAAGTGGGTGTTCCGAATTCCGGCTCCGGCATCATCCAGACCTATGTCAACAATCTGGAAGTATGTAGCAATACTCCTGAAGTTAAAACCGGTAAGTTTGAAAAGGGAAATATCGAATTCTGGCCAAATAATTACAGCGGCGAAAATGCCAAAAATATTCCGGGCGCTACCAATGCCTTTGATTTTGGCGATTCTGCTGGCCAACCGGTTATCGGATATGGCTCCATGCAGGTCCATAACTATCTGGAAAAGCAGACGATTCTTGCTTTCAATAATATCCTCTCCAATAAGAACTGTGATCTGGGGATTGGCAACAATATCGCCAAGAGTGGACAACCGGACTGGACCTTTACCAGTTCCGGGAAAAACTTTAAAACCGCCGAAATGCTGGTGGTCGGACAATTCGAAAATCTAAAAATCAACAAGGTCGTCAAGCTGGACACGCAGAAGATTTCTTTCCGTGGCGAAGCGAAAAAGGCATTCTTTGCTCCCGGCGAACCGATGAAATTTTCCTTTACCGTGAATTTCGGCGATCAGCCGGTTCCGGAACCCCCGTATTCTCTTAAATGGACACGTACCGGCGATGACGGCAAAAAGACCGCCGGAGCAGAACAGGTCGTTTTCGGCCAGCCGGTTGTTGTGACAACCAGCCTGGGTAAACCGGGATTTGTCCGTATCCAGGCCGAACTGGTCGACAACAAAGGCCGGATTGTCACCCAAAAGAATAGTATAGGACAAATGGCAAACATCGTTTTTGACGGCGGAGCCGGCGTCGAGATTGACAAACTCCAACCTGCCGCTGATGAACCTGCCGATTTTGATGCGTTCTGGAGTAAGCAGAAGGCAAAACTCGCCGAGGTACCAGTTAAATGTAAAATGGAAAAAGTCAGTAAGCCAGGGGCCAAGGTTGAGGTCTATGCTGTTTCAGTTGATTGTGCCGGGCCCCGTCCGGTCACCGGATACCTTTCAATTCCGGCCGGAGCCAAAGATAAATCGCTTCCGGCATCCGCCAATTATCATGGGTATGGAATCGGAATCCAGCGCGCACCCGACGACGGACCTAGCAATCTCATCCATTTCAGCGTAAATGCACACGGCTATGATTTGGGGAAGGATGAGGCATATTACAATGATTTCTTTGCAAAGATTAAGTCCAACGGTCAGATATACGCGTTTGATCCCAAGCAGAACTCCAACCCTGAAACCGCTTATTTCAATAGCATGGCACTGCGCGTCATGCGTTCACTGCAATTTTTAAAATCCCTGCCGCAGTGGAACGGTAAAGACCTGTCGGTTTCCGGCGGTAGCCAGGGCGGGCTTCAAACTGTCTGGGCCGCGGCGCTTGACCCGGATGTCACCAGTGCCAATTCTGTCATCACCTGGTGCTGTGATTTTGCCGGACCAACCAAAGGACGACTTAACGGTTGGCGACCGGCTTACGTCCCGGCGCTGAATTATTATGACAGCGTATTTCATGGTAAACGCATCAAGTGCCCGATAATAATCTCGCGTGCCGGGCTTGGCGACTACGTTTGTCCGCCTTCCGGTCTTGCGACTCTTTATAACAATATAAAGTCACCCAAGAAAATTGTATGGTTCCAGGGCTCGACTCATGATTTCGTTCCGCCGAACCCGCAGGAATTCGTAGCGGAACAGAAATAACAATTATTAATTTGCTGATTAATGTCAAATAAGCGCCAGAAGAGAGTATTCCTCCTGATACTTTCTTCGAATGCTTGTTTAGAAATGCAACAATGCAATAGTTTAGTGCCAAATAATGAATTGGCGAATGAAACATGGCGCATTATGGGAAAATTAATAATTAATCGACTTTCAGTGTTACCCGTCAGGCAATGAAGTCAAACTGAGGACATCTGCGGATTAGATTAATTGGAGTATTTCACTGACTATTTTATCGATGCCGGAAACATCGATCCAGAATCTCCATTTTTGATGTTTTTTGATAATTTATTTTATCTTTTTATCTGTACTTGGGATGGAAGACTGGGATCACAAAACTGTTTCCCAGGCCTACCAACACAAGACGTTGGTTTTTGCGGCTGGCAATGTAAACGGTTTTACATTCCAAAATGTTTTGACTGTTATTGATGCCCATGCGCCTGAAATTATCCAGAATAACGGTCAATATTTCATTTCCAGCGCGGAATGGCCGGAAAGAGGGATAAATATTGTAAAATTGATTTTTGCTTAAAAATAATAATCACATGTGAACGGATTTCAAAGTAATATTATGCGCGTTGAACTTATTAAATTCTATCGTGGTGACTGGAGTTGCGCCTTTGCTGAAGCGCTCAACGTCGCGAATCATCGCGATGCGGAGATTGTTTTTCCTGACGGCACGCTGGAATTCCCACTTGGTTGCGGTACGGAGCTTCCCGGCGTCATCTCCAATCACGATAATTCAGGCACACATCGCTACGCCTTGCCCGTAATTGAGGGTAAAAATATAACGCTCCGCGGGCAACCCGGCACCCGCCTCTGTTTCAACGGGCGCACCGTGCCGTTTCTTATCCGCAATTGTGCGGATATCCGGCTTGAATCATTGCAGCTTGACTGGAAAATACCCTTTTACTCGCAAGGACGCGTAACGGAGGTCGGAATGGATTATTTCGACGTGACTCTGAACGACGACGAAGCGTTTGAGGTTCGAGACAACCAGCTTTTTCTGCGCGGAGAACGCTGCTGGGGTTGGGCTGAAATTGATTCAGTCTCGCTGGAGATTCTTCCTGGAAAACGCCTTAATTGCGGCGAAGATTATCCGGAACGAATTCAGTTGGAACATCGCAAGGGACGCAGCGTCCGTTTTTCGGGAAAAGTTTGCACTCCGCCCTTTCCAGGATCCATTCTGGTGTTACGGCACGGTATGCGTGACACGCCAGCCATCGTTCTCGACGCAAGCGCTGGAGTTAATCTTTGCGAAATCACCATCTATCATGCAGGCGGAATGGGGATAATTGCCCAGAACAGCAGGGACTTGCATCTTGAACGGATTCGCGTCACCTCCGCGCCTGATTCCGGTCGTGCCTTTTCAACATGTGCCGACGCAACCCATTTCGTCAATTGTTCAGGTAAAATCATCATCGAAAATTCTCTCTTTGAACACCAGCTTGATGATGGTTCTAACATTCATGGCGTTTACGCTCCCATTCTGGAAAACTCCGGCGGCAAAACACTGCTTGCCGAACTGCGCCATCCACAACACCGCGGGCTTTCCTTTGCTGCACCGGGCGACCGCATCCGTGCCATCGACGGGGCAACGCTGCGGCCGCTCGGGGAAAGTACCGTCAAAGTGATTCAGGAACATCCGGACGGCACTTTCCATCTGGAAATAAGTGACTCTTTGCCAGCCGGAACGACGGCATTGGAAAATCTGACGCGCCGACCGGAGTTCACTCGTGTTGCCAACAATATTTTTCGAGGCAACAATCCGCGAGGGATACTTATTTCAGTGCCGGGGGAAGTAATTATTGAGGATAATTTTTTCAGCGCTCCCTATTCAGCGATTCTAATTGCCGCTGATGCCGCCGACTGGTTCGAGTCTGGCGCAACGGAAGACATTATGATCCGGCGTAACCGTTTTCAACGCTGCGGCTATGGTTACTTTGCCCGTCCGACGATTGAAGTTAATCCGCATCGACAAGCGGAACCGGAACCGGCGATTTTACATGGGCGTTTGACGCTGGAGGAGAATCACTTTAGCGACTGTCCACCGATTGTGGTTTCGATTACAGCGTTTCGGGAAGTCGTGTTTCGAGCAAATCAAATTCCAGTTGACTCCTACATGGAAATCAATGCATAGTGGTTCAGCCCGAGCCAATAACAGAGAGCAAATAGCGGCAACCGGCTATCTACATGAATAGAGGCTAAAAACGGAAAAAATTAGTGTTGAGTAAAAATTTAAATTATAGAAGTAGAATATGAATCCGTATCGTTACATTTTACGTTATTACATTGATCCTGGTTTTCACGAGGATGACCGGATTATCGAACTGGTGCATTTTTGTCACTCAAGCGGAATTCAGGAAGTAATGCTGTTCAGAGCGGTTGCGGGCAATGTTTCCCGCGGGATGGAACCGGGATCAGAAGTATGATTATGCGTTATGACCGCAGCCCGTTATTCCCAGGCTTGCAAATCTTCAAAAATCAGTTTGGCGGCATAGTTGCGTCAATGAGTTAAAATAGAACAGAGTTTTTCGCCGCTTGACGGAATATTTCTGCTCTGGCGGCAGTGGTTATGCATTCATATTTTAAGTTAAACAAAGGATTAAAGTTATGAAAAAATTTAAGGTGGCAATAGTCGGTAACGGCGGTCGCAGTATCAGTTATGGAAAGGCATTCTCAAAATGCAACGACGTAGAAGTTGTTGCGCTTTGTGATCCCAATCAGAAGAATACGATTACTATGGCCAAAATGAGCAATCTCTCTGATTATACTTACTATCGCGATTATCTGGAGCTGTATGAGAAGCATCATGATTTGGATGGAGTAGTAATTGTAACTCCCAACCATCTGCATCGCGAGATGGCAATTCCTTTTATTGAGCGCGGGATGCCAATTGCGCTGGAAAAGCCGATTACGACAACAATGCGAGACAGCGAAATAATTCTTCTGGCGGCTAAAAAATATAAATCGCGCTTATTGATTGGTTTTGTCTTGAGATCTGCTCCGTTTTATAAAAAGGTCGATGAAATGCTGAAGCATGATTTAATTGGTCCGGTTTTGACTATTCAAGCTGACGAACTTGGAAGTTATGGCGTTTCATCGATAATCTGCCGCTCCCCCTGGAGACGCTATCAGGCTACCAGCGGCGGCAGTTTGATGGAGAAATCCAGCCATGATATGGATTTAATTAATTGGTTCAGCAATGGCCGTCCCTTGTCGGTAAATTCATATGGCGGTAATTTGCTGTTCAGGCCTAATCCGAATTTGCCGGTTAAGTGTATAGATTGTAAACACAAGAACTGCCCGTATTACGGAACCCCGGAATTCAGTCCGTCCGCCGGCGATGCCGTTTTGCAGGATTTTGCCCAACACCGTGATGCGGAGCAATTTTGTATTTACAATATTGATAAAGACGTTGCGGATAATCAAAGTGTTTCAATTGAGTATTCCAATGGCGTAATTGCTAATTTTATGTTGAGTTTTAATTGCAGCGGCGAACGTTCCGGGAGGAACTTGCATATTGTCGGCACCAAAGGGCGGATTTGGGGGAATGTCGAGGATAATCAATTATACGTATTTGAGAATAATAACTCAAAAGTTACAAAGATTGAATTGGGCGAAATTGAGAGTGGCCACTCCGGCGGGGATGAGGGGCATGCGTTGGAGTTAGTCAAAATGATGAGAGATAAAAATTATACGCCAGACCAGGATGATTACGCCGGATACTTGAGTAATGCAATATGTATTGCCGCAGATTTGTCAAGAACCGAAAAGAGAAGAGTTAATTTCCGCTACGACGCGGACAACTTTATAACTTTCGCTTAAAGAGAAGTTTTGCATTAATCTTGATAAATTTAAAGACTATTGGGCCAAAATTACTAAAAAAGAAATTTGAAATCAGGTACTAAATATGAATAAAAATACGCTCTGGTATAAAACCTGTTCTGAAGAATACATTAACGGACTTCCAATCGGAACAGGACGGCTCGCGGCGATGATTCTTGGCGGCCCCATGCAGGAAAGGATCGCGCTCAACCATGAATGGTTATGGCGAGGGAAGAACAGATGCCGTGAGCCGCAGAAATCTGCACATCTTCTGAAAGTAGTACGAGAGCTTTTGCTTTCAGGAAAATATGCGGAAGGAACACTTAAAGGGAATGAGGCGTTTGGCGGTGACGGGGGGATCAAGGGAATGCCGAAGACAGATCCGTATCAGCCCGCAGGTGATCTGTTTTTCGAAATGCGGCATGGCTCAATTTCAGATTACAGGAGAGAACTTGATCTCAATAACGCAATAGCGACCATAAAATATGCTGCTGATGGAGTTGAATTCAAAAGGGAATATATAGCGCATATCGGCTATGACCTGATTATCGGCAGACTTTCATGCGCAAAACCGTTTTCAGTCGCTTTTCGCCTTTCAAGGGTGGATGACCAGGATTGTTTTCTGAGATTTGACGGAACGGGTGATTCCATGCTTATGGATGGACAGTTCGACGGCGGAATAGGCTTCAGGACGGAATTCAAAATCATCTCCTGCAACGGGGAAAAAAGTTATCAGGACAAGCGCTTGAAGATTACTGGCGCTACTGAAATAATATTCGCCATCAACATCGGAACTTCGGCAAAAGCGTTGGCTCCAGCCCAGGAAATAGCCTCGTATTCGTGGCCATGCAAGAGCTGGGATACTATTCTCAGAACCCATAAGTCTTCTTATAAAAAATTCTACGGAAGTTTAAGCCTGGACGTGAAAGTTCCTAAAATCCAACTTCCCGTCGATGAAAGACTGAAGGCAATGAAGGCAGGAGCCAGCGATCCCGGAATCGTCGAACTTTATTTCAAGTACGGTCGTTATCTTCTCGTAGCGAGCACCGCCACCGGGGAACTTCCGCCAAATCTTCAGGGCAAATGGAATGAAGAGTTACAACCGCCGTGGGAAAGTGATTATCACCACGACATTAATCTGCAGATGAATTTCTGGCCTGCCGAACCGGGCTCCCTGCAATATGCCACTGAAGCGCTCTTCAAATATCTCGAACGCTTTGTTCCCCATGGCAGAAAGGCCGCTATGGACATTTATGGCTGCGCTGGAATCTGGCTGCCGTTTCAGACAGATGCCTGGTCAAGGGCAACGCCTGAAGCCTTCGGCTGGGCGGTCTGGATTGGCGCTGCCGCATGGTTCTCACAGCATTTCTGGTGGCATTTTGAATATGGGCAGGATGTCGGGTTCCTGAAAAACCGCGCGTATCCCTTCTTCAAAGAGGTAACCGCATTCTATGAGTCATACTTGATTGAGGATAAAGATGGAACTCTTCAGATTGTTCCCTCCCAGTCTCCGGAAAATAAATTTACACTTGCTGGCGAACTTCCAGTATCTCTCTGCGTTTCTTCTGCAATGGATATCATTTTAGCACAAAACGCCATTGAGTATTCTCTCAGATCGGCGAAGATTCTTGATGTTGACCATGAAAAACAGATGACATGGGAAAACATGCTGAAAAAACTTCCTGCACTCAGGATCGGAAAACATGATCAACTTCTTGAGTGGAATGAGGAGTTTGAGGAAGTTGAACCAGGCCATCGTCATTTATCTCACCTTATTGGTGTTTATCCCGGCGATAGTTTTGATCCTGAAAAAACTCCAGAATTATGGAAGGCTGCACAAATTTCGCTTGAGAGAAGACTTGCAGCAGGCGGCGGTCATACCGGCTGGAGCCGCTCATGGGTTGCGTGCCTTTTTGCGAGACTGGGAAGAAAGGCGGAGGCCTGGGAACATCTCTCGCATCTTATTTCTGATTTCACAACCGTTTCCCTTTTGGACCTGCATCCGCCGTGTATTTTTCAGATTGACGGAAATTTTGGCGGATGCGCCGCAGTAATTGAAATGCTTATTCAGAGCTACAACAGCGAAATATATCTTCTTCCTGCTCTTCCTGAATCATGGGCTGATGGCTCCGTTAAAGGTTTAAGAGCACGAGGCGCATTTGAAGTTGACATCGAGTGGGCGGACGGGAAACTTGTTCGCGCCAGAATAAAGTCACTCAATGGAAATAACTGTATAATATTACATGCAGCAGGAAAGTTCTCGATAAAAGATGAAAATGGAGCCTTGCTTTCCACGAAAACATCAGGACATCGTCTTTCATTCCACACTTTTCCCGGCATGATTTATACTATTGAGTTGGTTATGCAGGATTGAATTAATGTAATGTGGATAAAAAAATAGTTAAACTCGTTTTTTAATAAAGGAAAATCTTATGTGTGTTCAAAACAAAGCGAAATTTGGAAAGGCAGCAAATAAAGGCGCTATTACCTTGCCATCCGAAGTTGGAAAAGAAAAGGAAACAATAAAGCTTTTTGATTTATGGGGCGCTGACGCTATTCGTGACAGTGATGGCACCCAGCTCTCGCCGGAAATTCTGAAAAAAGGTTATCCTGTTTATTCAACATTGTGCCTCGTCCGTCTCGACGAACAGTGGGCTAAAACACATCCGGAAGAATTAATCCAGAAGTATTTGATGTCAGAGCAGATTGTTGCAACAACGAAAGATCTGGAAATTGATTTGTTGGCAAAATATTTCCGCAAAAAATACCAGGTGGATACCATTCACAATCCCAAGGCATGGTGGGAAGTCATCAATCGCACCACCGCTGAAGTTGTTCCGGTTTCCGACTGGGACTACAATGACAACACCGGCAAGGTAACGATAAGAAATGCCAGGAGTTTTAATATCTATACGGTAAATTTCCTGGTCTTCCAGACTTGGGATACTACTTCCATGTATAATCATATTGCCAATAAATGGGATGCGGAACCCAAGGGAAGCGTAGACCCGTTCAAGAAAGCCACTCGGGAACATCTACTGCAACTGCTGGACACCTGGCTTGAAACTCACCCTGCCACCAATGTTGTACGCCTGACCTCTCTCTACTATCACTTCGCCTTGGATTCCAATGAAAAAGGCAATCCGACATTTGTAGATGGTGTTTATACGGATTGCATCAGCATTGATGCGATGCTTGCATTTGAAAAACGTTACGGGTACAAGCTGAGATCCGAAGACCTTGTCGATCAGGGATATTACAACAGCACCAGTCGAATATCGTCCAGAGCCTACTTGGACTGGAAAACGTTGATGCATGAGTTTGTGGTCGAATATACTTCCGAAATAGTAAGACGCATTCACAAGGCAGGAAAGAAAGCCGCATTGTATCTCGGTGATCACATAATCGGGGCGGAACCTTACAGCGACGATTTCAAAGACATGAGGATGGATATTTTAATCCAGGCATGTCACAATGGATTATGGGTCAGACAGGTAAGCGATATCCCATCTGACTGCGTTACAGAACTGCGGCTCTATCCATATTTCTTTCAGAATATTTTCATCAACGGCGAGAATGCCATTTCCATTTCCATTCAAAACTGGGTGAAGATTCGCAGGGCGATGCTGAGGAAAACTGTTGACCGAATAGGCTATGGCGGATATTTGAGCGTCGCCTTGCCGCACCAGAACTTTATTGACCACATAACAGGACTTTGCAATGAATTCAGGGAACTGCTGGACAAATCCGGAAAAACCAAACCCTATGCCTATCCGGTAAAAGTAATGATTCTGAATTCGGAAGGAAGGGCGGGCACCTGGAAACATTCATCCACGATTATCGAGAAGTCCTTGTCCGTAGATACCGAAGTTATGCAGGACAGCTATCTGGAATGCCTTGCGGGACTGCCGGTGGAGGTGATATTCAGAAATTTCACGGATATTGAAAAATCAGGAGTTGAAGAAGATGTCACCGTCATCATCAACGCAGGTGATGCCTATGGTCCATCCAGCGGAGGGGAAAATTGGACAAATAAAAAAGTTGTCAGCACAATTCGTGAATGGGTATATCGCGGAGGAGGTTTCATCGGCATCAAAGAGCCAAGCGCCTGCGAGCATCAGGGAAGGTTTTTCCAATTGGCTGATGTGCTTGGCGTCGATAAGGAAACCGGAAATTCAATTCGTCGGACAGTCCTGCTGTCCAAATCCAATCCCGATCATTTCATAGCGGAAGAATTGTCTGCCGATGCAGAGCTTTCACCGCTGTATTCCCCTGTATTTCCACATACTGAAGGAATAGAGGTTATCCGCAGAAAGGAGTTTTCGGTGGATATCAACTCCATAAATTGTTTTGACAAGAAAAATCCTCCAAAAGCTACAGGTATTGTCATGTCAACGAATCAATACGGAAAAGGGCGGGCCGTATATATTGCTGATTTGCCCTACAGTTATCAAAACGGTCGCGTATTGCTGAGAGCCCTGTTATGGACGAGCAACAAAGAAAAGGAACTTGAAAATTGGTTTAGTACCAATCCCAAAGTTGATTGTGCCGCATTCCCGCAAACGGGCTGGTTTGCAGTTGCCAATCTCGATTCGGAAACGCAGACAACCACAATATACAAGGAAAACGGGGAGACAATTGGTTTCGACCTGGCTCCTCATGAAATAAAGTGGAATGCAATGGCATGATAAATCAGCACTAAAGTTTCCCTGTTTTTTGTCCAAATGGAAGAGATTTAAAGGCATGTTTCAAATAATGGTTAAAGATAGTTGACACTTTTTTGAGACGCATCCATTGAGAGCCGCAGGCTCGAATCATATCTTTCTAGAAAAAAAGAAGATGACGGATAGTAGTACAAAAAATTATTTTTATCGCACCAAGTCACAAAGCCGCAAAGGGAATCCTTTTTACCATGAATGACTTGAAGATCTTAGCTCGGCGTAGCCGCCAAAATGTTTAACAGGGATGGACAGGATTAAATTTTGCGAATGCCGGAAGCGGAAAACGGCATAGCAGTATGACAGTTTAACAGCAAAACTGTAATACCGTAGAACTGGGAAACCGTAGAACTGATTTAACAGGGATGGACAGGATATGCAGGATAAGAAAAGGCAGCTTCACCATGAAGAGCATGAAGTTAACCACGGGAGCGCCGGTCGTCTGACCGGTTTTATGACTTTCGCCTTTGGCGACCAATCCCGCGACAGCGGGACCGTTGGATCACGCCCGGCGGGCCGCCGGTGGCGAGTAAATGGAAACAATTATTTGACCCCGATGGCCCACAGTAATAACCATCATTTCAGTATTGCCATGGGCCTGAGGCCTGCCAATGCTTCGGCATAGGTTTTCCCGTGCTCAAGGTTTCAATTACCGGCGTCAGGAAATCCTTAATCATTGCCACCGGCTCGGCAAAATGTTCAGGAGCCGATACGTTCTTCAGTTTTTTACGGAATGCATTCCACTGAACCCTTTTGTATTCAATAAATTCATCGGAAAAAGCGGTGATCTGTTCCGGCAAATTGACATTGCGCCTCTCCAGCGTCCAGCGCACGGCAGCGCAAAGCTGCGAACCGTCAAAATCGTATTGACCGGCAAGCAGCCAGACGTCATAGAAATCTTTCATCCGGCTGTTTAGTTTGCCTCTTTTAAGCATCGCTTCGAACTTTTCCGCAATGGCGCTTTCCCTGCTGTAACAGAGGAGGCTGGGCACTGGCGAGTTCAACAGTACAGGGAAAAGATATTTTTGCGGTTCCGGATAAACGGCATCGCCGAACCCGATGTCCATCTGCACTTTCAATACCGCCGTATCCAGCATGGCCGGAATTCTTATTCTAAGGCCCGGGTAACCGGCATCTTCCGTTATCTGTTCCCCGGCTATCTGTTTACCGTCGAAGACGAGGCCGTCTCCGTCAGCAATATCAAGCTCGCATATTTCTCTGACTAGCGCGGTTATGTTTTCCAGATCGCTGCCGGTACGTCCCAGCATGTCGATATCCATCGTCGGGCGGATTTCCGGAGCCTGCCACACCCGGAGCATCAAGGCCCCTTTCAGGATAAATTTGTCGGCGTGCGGAGAGACGCTCAGCCGGTAGAGGAAACGTTCCATGCAATAGTATTGCAGGACTTCATTGAAGGTCCGGTTTTCCGCGTTGGCTTTATTCAGCAGCTTCTGCCGGATTGATATGGCAGCGTTCTTGAGATTTTTTACGGTCATAGCACCGCCTCCAGATACGGGGTCATCACTTTTTCCACCCGGCAGATTTTGCCGTATTTAACCAGGTCATCCGCATTAAAGGACTTGCGCTCTTTGTAAAGCTTCAATGCTTCCATCACGATATCCATGCCGATTTTATTTCTGAACTTGAAGCAATCGGCCAGCGTTTTTTCCGGACTGTAGACGCGAACCTTAACGCCGTCGATGATATGTTCCTCAATACCGGACTGGAAAGCCTGCCGGGAGAAGTGGTGAACCGATAGCGGCAGCCGGGCTATCCTTGGCACCTCCATGCCTTTTTCAAGTGCTACATTCACGGCATGCGGAATCTGAGTGGTGATTTCATGAAACGCGAGCGCAGAAATAAGACAGACCACTCCGCGCGGCACTCGCGATCCAATGATAGCCAGGTCAGGATTAGCCAACGGCGGAAGTTCCGTCAGACGGTAAACGCCGCGGGAGAATTTTTCCAGAATGCCGCTGTCGAGTAGAGCATGGAGGGTTCGCTGTGATATGCCGGCAGCAAGGGCCGCCGAGCTCCTGATAATACCGTCATGCTTGCGGATTATCTTTACTGCTCTTTCCGAACTGGAGCCTGTTTGCGATTCCTGCATTTGTATTGTTTTACCATTACTTGTTAATATGTATTGGTAAATTTAAATGATATTTTGCAAAAGTCAAATCCACCCATTCAACTTTTAAACATATGCGATGCACAATCTGTGATCGCTTTAAAACTATCATTCAAAACGGCCAACGCTGCCAGCCAATAAGCGGACTACACCGATTGTGCTGGAAACTATGATATGCCTGTTCCTGGGGGTGCGCGGCACTAAAGGCAATGAACGTTATGCCTTTGCAGCCCGTATGGAATTGTGCCCTAAGGAGCCGTCAAAAAATAACCTTTACATCTTCGCGATTCTCCCGGATGCCTTTGTGTTTGCCGGTTTGTTACATACCTTCAGGTATGCGCCTCACCGGCAATTCCCAAAATCACCTCTGGATATTTCGCGAGACTTGTCAAGTTTATTTATTTACAGCTCCTAAGGTTAAAAGACGGCTTGATGCTTTCGTACCCCGCCAGGCTTGAAGCTTATATCTTACATCAAAGTCTGCCGCATTCGCCGGAAAAGTTGCAGCTTAAAAATAAGAAGACATACGGAACATACGCTTCCTTTTCTATAAACGTGTTATCCCGGCGGGATAAGCGGGGCAGAATCCGAGCGGCGCGGGCGCCGCGCATCCAAAGTCAGGCTAATGGATTTTGTGTTGTTGAGGCTTGATAATACTATCCATCCGGCTATATTTCAGATTGAATAAA
Source organism: uncultured Lentisphaeria bacterium (assembly GCA_903863035.1). Lineage (GTDB taxonomy): Bacteria > Verrucomicrobiota > Lentisphaeria > Victivallales > Victivallaceae > CAIPAT01. Next base: position 1,634 of record CAIPAT010000274.1, on the reverse strand, counting down.
ACGTTGTTTGGGAGGAAAAAAAAGAGCAGAAAGATGCGCTAAATCAATGAACTATTGCACGAAAACACAAAAGCTAAATCTGACCCCGATGGCTCAATTGCGGTATAACACTTGTGTATAACTTAAGTTTGCATTAATTTCTTATTTTGTGCGTAAATGTACTTTTAAAATTAATTTATTATCAAAACAATTGACAAATCAATGTATATATGTTATATTCTATTTTAACAACCGGTATATAACATTGGATGAGTTTTATGGACGCAACACTGGAAAGAAGAATGCGCAGTCAGGATATCGCGGAAAATATCCGCACTGAAATTGCACAGAAGAAACTGGTCCACGGTTCTCCGATTATGTCCTCGCGGGATATTGCCAGGCGCTACAATGTATCCATGCTGACCGCCAACCGTGCATTGAACCGGCTGGTTGATGAAGATATTCTGTACCGGGTACAGGGCAGCGGGACTTATGTTAAAGGATTAAAGAGTGAGCGTCGTACATTAAATATCGGATATTGTGAATCTCTCGGTCATGACAGCGATCCTGGACGGCACGCCGCTTCCGGGGTTTTGACAGACAGCTGCATGGCAAGTTTCCGGAAAAAAAATTGTTCCATTAAAATCATTCCATACCAGGATCTGATTAATCCTTTAATGGCGGAGACAGCTTTTGCAGGAATGGATGGATTGCTGGTTAACAGCAGTTTTATTGATGAAAAAACCATGCCGGTTTTTGAAGCGTTTAAGGGGCCGGTGACGGTTTATCGGAATGAATTTATTGGCGACTGGCCGTTTAGCCAGGTCATTCCGGATCACGCGACCGGAATGCGGGAAACCATCAGGCGGATTGACCAGACAAAAATTTCCGGAGTGATAGTGGTTTCCTGTTCGCATTCGAATGCTGACGCCAGACTGCATGAATTTGTCCGGCAGGCTGAAGCTGCCGGTATCGCCAGGGCAAAGATTGAAGTAATCAATGTGTCGTTGCAGATCGGCGACAATGGCCGGCTGAGCGGCTACCGTGCCGGGCGCAAGCTTCTGCCGGACTGCCGTGGCAAATTCATTTTCTGTACCAGCGATTTCATTACGTTCGGCTTGATCGACGCCATGCATGAGAACGGCATTATTCCAGGCAAAGATGTTCAACTGGTCAGTTATGACAATCTGGAAGGCTACGGCATGATTCCATATGAACACCCGATCATTACTTCAGTGGATTTTCCGAAAGACGAAGTGGCGCACCGGGCTGCGGAACTGCTTATCACGCAGATTGAAAACAATGACAACTGTTTACATATCATCAAGGTGCCGACGCATCTGGTAATCCGGGAAACCGGGTTGCAGAATTAAACTTTAATAGAGTCTTAAACATAACAACCTGACAAGAGGTGTAAAATGGAAAAGAACATGCTGAGAGAGGCCGTGCCGGCGGACGGATGCCGCCCGGTAAATCTGAAGAAGAACAAGTTAAAATCTAAAACCGGCTGCAATTTCACGCTCATCGAACGTGTGTCCAGGTAAGGTATCACTAAACTAGACGAATGAAATGTTTCGTCCATACCAATTGTCCATTTCAGGTATGTAGCCTAATCACTAGCCACTGGCTAACGCGTGAGGATAAAGTTGCGAGAC
>CAIPAT010000273.1 GCA_903863035.1 uncultured Lentisphaeria bacterium | reverse complement strand
CCTCCGCCGTCTCCGCCTCCGTCATCTATAGGCAGTTACACGATTCAGAGAGTTGTAAATATTATTCCGACTAGTGTGCCGGATAATACTTGTTCAGCGCTTGTTTTTCAGGGTAATGGTTCTTTACTGAATTCTGGAAATGTTGTGATCAGAGTAAACTCGGCGCTTTACGATAGAGACGCCGGGAATTTAAGTTTCACCGATAAAGGCGGTACGATTGAACAAAAACGCTGGAATATTGTAATTAATTCTTTTACCGGAAGGGCTGCATATTTGTATGGTAAAGAACAATAAAAATATATGCTTTTTCAACATGATCGAAGTAGCACTGGCGATGGCGATCATCGCTTTCGGCATGACCAGCATCCTCGGCTTGTTCCCTGTGGGCTTGAATGCCTGCCGCAATGCGGTTGCGGAAAACTGCGCGGCGGATCAGGTAGAGCAGTTTTCAGCTTATCTGAAGGGCTACGCAGGGTCCAGCAGAGCAAATTTTGAAAATCTTTTTGGCACCAGTGCCGGTTCAGGCTATTATACTGAAACCAACCCCATGACAATACCCGCAACGGTAACTGCGGCGAACGTGGCGGCAAAGAACTTTCTAAGCGCAATCACTACGGGTACTCCTTATGTTGCAGCCTCTATATTTAGCGGGTGGACAATTTTCCCGTATGATAATTTACTTCCGCCCACGTTTAAAAATATCTATTTTACCGCTTTGGGACCGGGCGATTATTATAGTACAGCTACTGTGAAGTTCCCGTCAGCAGATTTTTCCGCATTGATCATAGTCTGGAAATCTCCGTTAACATTTTATTATCCAAAGGCAGACGGTTCCGGCTGGGATCTATATACGGATAATTACAGTCTCGGTGCCGGGTTGAATGTTGAAATCAGTTGGCCGCTGGAGGTGGCAGATTATAATGCGCGTCAGAAACGAAATTTTTATATAGAAATAACCAAGCCGGAACAATGAAAAAATACAGATACAAATATTTTTATACGCTCGTAGAATTGCTGGTGGCGATGGCCATTTTTGCGATTATTTCGGTAGTTATGATGCGTTTTTTCAATTCTACACAACAGATATGGACCAAGGCTTCACAGAAAAACGTATTGTATGCTGATGCGAGGGTGGCACTGGATATAATGACTGCCGAACTTCAGAGCGCACTGTATGACAACAAACTTGGAGTTGTTGCGGCCAATCAAAGTAATACTCCTGGTATTTATCCATTCTGGTTTGAGTTTAAAGACCTCGGTGACGCTACATTTCTAAATAATCCGTATACTTACGTCGCGACTGATCTTGTTCAGCAGGCAACATATAATAAAGCATACGTAACTCAACTTAACTTTATTTCCGCAACCACATTTAAACCTCATACCAACGCGTCTAATATTTGTGAAATAAAGTATATTTACTTTCCGGTCAGAAGTTCCACAGATCCGGACTATCCTACCGGAGTATGGAATATTCTGCCTGGCGTGCCATATACTACTGTTAAGGGGGGAGTTTTAGTCAGGGCATGCACTGGCAACCTGAAATCAGACGGTACTTTAAATTTCGATTCAGGCAACATTAATTGTTATTATAATTTTCTCTTATTGCCGCATGATCCGGCAGTTGCGCCAAACCGGGTCAGAGATATTTTTTATAAAACAAGTTCGGAAAAGTATTCGCAACTCATAGACGGAATTGTTGATATGAAAATCACCTGCTATACACTGGTATGGGATAATGCTCTTGTTCCGCCAAGTTATGTGTTAAGATCTTACAATCCAATGAAATCCACAGGTGCTATCGCAACGAATGCAACTGATAATAGTTTAACTGATGAAGACCTTACAGCTAATATTGGCACAATTATTTCTGGAACGCCGTTTCCAGTCGCGGTGAAAATTGATTTATATATGCTTTCCGAAAGGGATATGCGCGAATGGCTGATCGCACTTAATGATGCAAAATATCTTCCTGCTGATAGAGCCAGGGCGGCTAATAAAATCAAGAATGAACGAATGCGTTGTTTCTCAAAAACTATATATTTAAGTGGTAGCAGATAGCTTTAAAAACAAGAGGTTATATGTCAAATACAGCACTGAAAGAAAAATTACGGAAAAAATGGCAGAAAGGCGTGGCGCTGCTTTTCGCGCTTGGCATTCTGGGGCTGTTACTGGTTATGGCGCTGGGGTTTGCGACAAACTCTATTTTTGATCAGTTGATCGCGACCAATAATTCTAATAATGCATCCGCTAGAGTTATTGCCAATTCCGGATTGGAACGTGTGTGCATGATACTTCATAATCATTCCGATAAGATGGCGCATTTGACGGCTGTAAATTTTGATTTCAAACCTGTCGGTATTTTGGGCTATAGTAATTCCGCTTCATATCCGCCTCCCTCTCCAGTGGCAGTGGCAGTTTCTGCCACTGCCAAGTCGGATATGCTTTCTAATGCCAACTTTTTTGGTGACTATACGACTTGGAATGCCAATATGGATGCTAATATAAATTGGATTTATCTGAAATCTGATACCAGGTTAATTGGACGGATGGCATATATCATTCTTAACCGCGCCGACCTGGATCCGACCAAGCTTGTAAAGCCTGATGTTGACGAAATACTGGCGACGGAGCCGCGCGTCGGAGCGGATGCCAATGAAATTAATCTTACGTCAGTCATTAGCTTGCTGCCAGCCTCTCTTCGGGCAGCTATGGCCCCAACCCCTGCTATAACTGTTGCTGATATAGTGAGAAGATTTAACTACAGTTATGCCAGCTATACCAGTCAGCCTTATCCCGGCGTATTTGATGAAAAATGGCTTGATTATAAGTTCATGTTCAGAAAAATTTATGATGGCGACCCTAACCCGCTTGTAGTTCCTGCGCTTCCTGGTCTTATGCAATTTAACCCGTCTCTGAGTGGTGTCAACTCGATGGCTGATTATTTCCAGAAATGGTTTATTTATAACTCGAAAAACAGTCAGGAAGCTTTCTGGATAGATGAAAATGTCGATGGCAAAGTAACGATGACAAGGAACGCCGTTACCGGTAATGTATATTCGGAAGAGCTAATTCATCGCTTTAATATAGCCAGAAATTGGTATAATGATTTTCCTGACACGACCGCATTATATAGTAAAGTACTGCTTTCTTCCGTTTCTGCCGGGAATATTCCAGATGTTAATATTATCCGAAATCCATCCGTCGGAGGTTCTTTATGGACCAACGAAAATTTTGACGGTTATGGCATTCCATGGCTGGCAACTTTCGGCATGAAAGACTCGTTGGCCACCACAGTAAAAGCAGGCATCACTTACCACGTATGGGTTGATGACGATGCTACTTTTAAGGAAACATTTGCTTCGGTCAAAGACCGCCGTCACCAGATCGCCGCCAATCTTGTTGATTACTGTAAACCGGCGGCTTCTGCTGTTACTTCTGATGTTGCACCGGCACTTTG
>CAIPAT010000272.1 GCA_903863035.1 uncultured Lentisphaeria bacterium | reverse complement strand
TAAGCGAATGCTAAACGAAGAAGAACAGGGGGAAAGCCGTGTGAGGGAAAACCGCACGCACGGTTTGGTCGATGAGGCAGAGCCGATAAGTCGCAACTCGTTGATGCTTAGAGGTTTTACTTTAATCGAACTGCTGGTTGTTATAGCTATTATTGCAATTCTAGCCGGTATGCTGCTTCCGGCGTTGAATGCGGCTCGTGAAAAAGGTCGTGCCGCTGCATGTCTTAGCAACGAAAAACAAATCGGAACTGGAGTGACGATGTACAAGGATGATTGGAGGGGCTTATTCCCGGCAGCATTTTTTTTTCAAAATGGTCTTACTGGTGACGGAGGATATTTGCATTGGAGCGGAATGATTCGTAATTATATTAAGCAAAATAAAGTTTTTGTATGCCCGTCAATGGCGAATGGCGGCTGGGCTCCTTTCCACGTAGGAAGCGGCGGTTTGGGCGAAGAAGGGAAAAATTATTGGGGGGAGCCCGTGAAATGCCCGCCGGATCAGCCTTCACATGATGCTGTTTCGGTGTTAGACATGCAGGCTCCCAATATGAGCTATTGCACGAACGAACTTATCACTCCGCAAATAGGAACAATAACAGGCCCATATGCCAGGCCGTGGTTGAAACTTGTCAAGGATTCTGAACTGAGAGCGCCATCTCAGGAAATTCTTCTGGCGGAATATACGGATAATATACAAAGACTTGTCTATCCTCCCCTGCCATCTGTTGGTTACTCTTACAGCCCCGCTAACGCAATATCGCCTAATGCTTCAGGCGCCTCCATGTATCAGGCGTCTACAGCCGTAGCATCGGCGTATCAGCTTTATGCTGTTACTGTCGCCTCGGCCAAAGAGGCCGCATTTGTGCATCCCGACTATCAAACCCCTCTTATCAAATATGTGCAATGGGACAGGCATAATAAACGCGCGAACTACCTGATGACTGACGGACATGCGGCCGCCAAAACACTCGAAGAAACACTTGACCCGAATAATTTTCAATGGGGGAAAAGAGCTTACAGCATGACAGGCGGATTGGCAATAAAGGACGAATCCGGCAATTACGTCCGTTAACTGCAGATAATAAGAACTTTGTTTAATCTTAATTGGGCTAATTCCCCGACACTGGGTCGGCTTTTAGTATTAGTTTTTGTTTTCGAATCTCCGGCCAGTCCGCAGGGCGTGGAAATCCGTCCGTAATACATCGGGGCTCTGCCCGTGATAGGATGGAGGGAAGGAAGGAAGGAAGTTCTTTATTTATTTTTTCATCAATATGCCGACTTTCGCCTGAATTGTACCGGTTTTGTCTTTTATTTGGTACTCGCCGTCAAGCGAACGATTAAAGTCAAACGCAACACCATCAGCGATCAGCGGCTTGGCATGTTCCGGTTTGAAATCGGTATTGTAGAGCGGCCGGGTACTGACCCGCAGGCCGTTAATAACTGCCTCCGCCGGACATTCGCCGGAATTCATCGCGCCGATTTGCGCGGCAAAATTAACCGCCTTGACGTGGAGAGCAGCATCGTTCGGCTTGCCCCATTCGAGAACTTGAGCTGTTGCTTGTCTGCCGTCCAGATATATTTCCATCCTGGTTTTGCCGTTAATGTTTAAATTCCAGGCGACAGCAACATGATGCCATTGGTCTTTCTGCCAATTGCCTGCATTGATATTTATCTGCCGGCATTTGTAGGCATCATTGGCAATGTTGAAAATAAGGTTGCCCCATTTCTTTTCCTGAAAAATAGAAATAGTGTTAAAATTATCATTCTGGGGATGATCAGGCCGGAGCGGCCCGCAGTGAAAAAAGACCCGCTTTCCCTGTCCATTCCATTCACTCTCCGGAACTTTCGGAGCAGTGGTCAATTTTATCCAGAACTCAATAGTTCCCTGCCTGAAATCCAGCAGCGGCTGACCGTCCGTCCTGGTGTCGAAATAACAGGGCACTGCGATGCCGTAAGAGCCGGAGGCGGAACCATCTGCATAAACGTCTTCGGCCTTAATCAGTTTTCCTGCGTCGCCAAGAATAGCTGTTTTAGTAATTGTTCCAGATTTCCCGTCAACTGTAGTAAAAGACGCGACAAGTTCCATATTCAAAACACCATAAATTTTATCAAGCTGCACATTGACCGGCGCAGTCGGCGACCATTGCAACGGCATGAACGGCGTACTGCAGATGATGCTTTCATGTATCATTTTTTTATCCGCATCGAACAGGCGCATATTGACCGTGACATCGTACAGCGGACGGCGGCTCCCCATTTTAGGTTCAAAAGAGATGAAACTGCCAGCGCCGTTGGCGTGAGTTTTTGATTCCATGGAACTTTTAGCTATCAGCAGTTCCGGCGGAGGAATCGAACCCGGAGCTGTAGCGGAGAATTTTAGCTCCGGATATACGGACGGAGTCAGATAAGGCTTGCCGTCAAAGAATACGCAGGAATAGTTTTCCACATGACGTGGCGACAGACTCTTGATGCTGTCATAAACGACCATCGCGCGCCAGTTGCCGTCCGGTCTTTTGCCGAGTTTAGCGAACGGAATCGCGATTTCGGCAGACCACCCGTTGGCGGTTTTAACCGCAGCGGCGCGCAGATCCAAATTGACTCCGGCTTTTCCATTGACGCCATCATTTTTCTTTGTAAAAATATTACCTGCCGAGTCAATAACGATCTGATATATCTCATCATTGCTTCTATCAGGCTGGATAAACCACTCCGCCTGTTCGGTAAAGGCATACTCCGCCAGGCCGCGTTTCAGTTCGCTGATCTGTGCAGCCAGCGGTTGCCGCGCGGTAAAGCCGAGATATAGGTTGTCATTGTCATAAGCTATGAATGCCGCTGCGCCATTGTCGGTTGACTTCATGGATTTCCACGCCGCGAAATGTTCAACCGGACCGACTTTTTTCCAGACACTGTCATTGAGCATTCCATCAATGACGACTGGTTCTCCGGCTTGCTGTGCATTGATCGTGCGGCTGGTGATGAGATTTTTAAACCAGGCGGGAACGTTAAACTGCTGAAAAATGGTTTCTTTGTCAGTATCAAGCACAGTGATTTTTTTCTCCAGCATCGTAAAATCCGGTTTCATTAAACTGATTCCGGGAAAACCGCGCAACCATGGATTAAGGCTATTAAAATTCACGATTTTGGGTTCGTTTGCCAATTCCCGCATGGTTGCTGCATATTCGGCTTTGCCGTCAATCAATTTATGTCTGGCGTCAGCAATTGCGAGTTTGGCTTTTTCGTAGTCACCAGACTGTAAAAATGCGGTTGCTTCTTCTATTTTACAGTTTACGTCCGCAAACGCTTTGGCGGCTTTCGTAATGGAATAGAAATGCACGAAATAGGGATATGAGAAAGAATCCATGATCGGTTTGCCGCCGTTTTTAGCAGCCTTGACTTTCACCCAAAGCTCATCCATGCTTCTGACGGCTTTGTCGCCGGCATCGCTCATGGCTTTAGATAAACTGGCGAAGTCCTTGTAATTGACCATTGACGTCGCCTTATGCGGATCGGCGGCCGCCGCGAAACTCAGATTATAGCGGAACAGTTCTTTCATATATTGTCCGGCTTCATCGCCCCACATGGCGACCGCGGCGCGTTCGGCCAGAATATCCTGGGCTTTCTGGTCATAGCCATATATTTCCTGGAAACTCAACTGCTTGCCGCCGACTTCTTTATTGCCGCGCTCAAGCTGGTGCGCTCCCGGGAAACTGGTATTCCACGCATATTCGCAGACTGCGCCGAAAACAGATTCGATTGCAATATTCTCGCCGCCGCCATACATATTGCACCATAAAATATCATCTTTGCGTGCCGGATTATAGGCGGTAATAAAAGTCGCGATCTCAGGTGAGAGCAGCGGACGGGCGTCCCATAGCGGGTTGGTGACTTCGTAATAAATGAACATAGGTCTTCCCGGGAACTGGTTCATGAAGTTGAACATCATATTCTGCCGGGACTCGCGCAGACATACCGGCACATTTACGGAGATGCGTTTATTTACGGTCTGCATCCATTGTTTGTTGCTGTCAATCGCCTTGCGTACATAAGCACGCTGTTCGGGAGTGTCGGACAGCCCGATAGTCCGCAGTCCGGCGTCTTCATTAAGATAGTTGCCGGTATAAGGATAAACCACCAGCCAGGCGTCGACTCCGGCGCGTTTGAATGCGTCAATATAAATATTGAACATGTCCACATCCGCACTGACGCGGTCATTGCCATACTTCTGTCTGGTTAATGGATCGCGCTCGTTCCACATTTCCGGGTTGTCAATAGAACCGCCGTCCACCGCATGGATATAAAATGCGGTATTGCCGGCGTCTTTACAAAATCGCGCAATCTGCTCGGCCTTTTTCCGGTGCAGGTCATGACGCGCCCATGAATGATATTCGCCATGAACTTTATAATACAGCATATCTTTAGTTTCCGGTCGGCTGGCATCACACCAGTCTTCGCCCAGGGATACTTTGCCGTAATTGAAGCTCGAGATGCCGCGCTTCTGCGCGTAGTCGCTGATCAGCTTAGCCGCCGCCAGTTCATGGGCGTTAAATGCAGCCTTGTCCGTGTATGGCGAAAATTTACGCCAGGTCGCGCTGGTATGCATCAGGCTGTTACCCTTCATCCGGAAGATATAGTCTATTAATGGCCTCATTTTCTCAAACGCCTGCTTCGGATCGGACGGGTATTCCAGGTTATAGCACGGCATGGTATGCTGTCCAAGCTCAGGGACAGCGCGAGTGGTGAAGTCCGGCCAGTCGTAAACTGTTGCGGGATACAGCACAATCTTGTCCATGTCGCGTTCGATAAGCCATCGGAGCGTGACTGAAGCATAGAGCATACCGGCTTCCCCTTGTCCGGCCAGCGTAATTCCGTTTTTATTCGCAGTCAAACAGTAAGTCTGTTCGCAGTTTTTTGCGCCTTCCGGCAGCGGCAGATGAGGATTCGCGTTGTCAATAGTAATAACATACGCTCCGGCTGGCGCGGTACTGCCGACAGGAATCTTCACGCCTGGGGCAAGTTCGGCGAGGCGTGAGATTATTTCCGCGGCGGCAATCCGCCCGCGTTCGGTGTCGTTCTTCAAAACAATAGCAACCGGCTGTGCGCCATCCCCGCTGATAACAACCGGTGTTTCAGCAAAACTGATGCGTTTAGGTACAGGGAGCAACCGTAAGTGCCGGGATTTTAGTTCCTGCCAGTTGCGTTCCAGAATACCGGTTCCACGGTTATCTGCCGCCGTCAGTCCATTCCCGGACATTAGCGCGACAAAACTCCACAGATATAATCCCAGCCTTAACCACTGCGCCATGAAAACACATCCTTCCTGATTATTATCGAATTATTCCCTCAAGTTTTTCAATTGTCAAGAAAATCAATGCTGTACAAGTGTCATGCTGCCGTATATAAGAATTACCTGACCGTCATCGGATTTGATTGTCCGGACGGCGACATCCGCCAGCAGTCTACTCCAGATGCTCCGAACGGAGCCTTATCTGACGTGACATGCAAATCAGCGAACAGGAAATTTGCCTGCTTGGCATGTCTTGGAGCTATACCATATTGTGGATTCACAGGATCGAATGGATTATTGCTCCGGTTATAGTTGGGTTGACCATACGGCAATCCTCCCCCCATATCCCACAGCAGCCAAGTCCCGGTTAATTTTTTAGAATATCTGGCAATCCGGCCAAAAGTCATCCGGCCAAAATAGTAATGAGGCGGGGTATTAACTGCGGCATCGGTGTAAGACATATTAACAGCAACACACTGGTTGATACCATAACTTTTATATTCAGTCCATGCGTTAAGAACATATGGATTAGGGTCTGCCGGACATACAAACGAGCCTGTTGGTGTTTTCGGCAAATAGCTCCAGCCTGCATATTTTGCACCGGAATAACCCATCATTTTAAATTTTCTGTCCCAGCAATCGCCCAAAGTAGAATTGTTGTCATACGCCGGAATTACCCAATCGCTGTAGTCATTAGCATAAAATCCAAACATCGTCCCTATCTGTTTGAGATTACTGGTACAACTGATTGCTTTTGCTTTATCGCGAGCTTTGCTTAAAGCCGGCAGGAGCATTCCAGCCAAAATTGCAATGATAGCGATCACGACCAGGAGTTCAATGAGCGTAAAACTTGACTTTCTCGATCTTATTGTTTCCATTTCTGTATCTCCTTTTTGATTGATTATATGTTTCATTATCTTTGGTAAATTTTAAAAACTATGTACTTTCACGGATGACTAATTTCGGCTCGATGACAATATTTTTAACATGGCCGGGTAAAAGATGTTCGGCTAGAAGAAGAACGCTGCGTCTGCCTAGTTCGGCCCACCCTGTGTCCACTGTGGTAAGCGCGGGATGAGCCACTCTTGATTCCGGGATATTGTCAAACCCGGCAATCGCAAGTCTGTCAGGCACCGTGATGTTATGATCTTTGCAATAATTGAGTACACGCAATGCCGTATAATCGTTGGCGCAGAACACCGCTGTCGGCGGATTTTTCAGTGCCAGCAGTTCGGATACCGCCTGGTTGCATGATTCCTGATTGCTGCCGACAGTTTTTAACAATACAGCATCAAAACTGAGATCATGTTCCTTAAGTGAAGAATAATAACCGTCGAACTTCGGGGTGTACCATGATGCATCTCCTTCGACCAGCATGGCAATACGCCGGTGTCCCCTGCCGAGCAGGTGCTCTGTCATCATCCAGCTGCTGCGGTTCAGGTCGCCGTTGACATTTGAAATACCTGGAGTGTTATCAATCGTATGGCAGCAGACACAGTTGATATTTTCATTATGATATAGCAGATCGGCAGCGGTTTTATCATATTCCGGAAAATTCTGCATGATTATAATATCGGTACTGTGATCGATCGTCATTTTTTTCAAAAATGCTGTTGAGATCAATTCCGTCTCGCAATGCATTTTGATTGCTTCTTCAGTAACGCCTTTATAAATTCCGGCATAGACATAGTTAAAACCGATTAATTTTTCTTTGTCCAGATTGTCTATCAGAATGTAAATTTTTCGCAGACTGTTGACCTGTTTTATCACACAAGCCCGGCCCCGGGACTGTTCAATTAAATTCTTTCTGGATAGTTCAGACAGTACCCGGCGGCTGGTAATATTGCTTATCCCGTAACGGGCGGATATTTCGTCAACTGTAAAAAATTTGGATCCGGAAGGTAGATTATGCTGATGAATATAATTCGTCAGTTCATCCGAAACCTTCTTCCATAAATATTTAGAGCTAGTCGCTTCAGCCTGCATAGACTCAATTCCTTAAATTATTATGCTTGCCTGCTTCTATTATATATCATACTTTGTTATTTGTAAATAGAGAAAGTATACTTTGTTTGTTTTTTAATTATTTTTTCCCAATAATCTTTTAATTTGTAGCGATTAAAGATTATTGAAATATTGCTGAAACAATTTTTCAGCTTACGGTTTTTACCAACTCGTCGAGTCCGGTAAAAATGTAACTTGGGCAATAGGAGTAACGCGGAATGTCTTCACGAGTGGTGACGCCACTCAGCATCAGAATGGTATCCACTTCGGCCTCTACCCCGGCAATGATGTCCGTATCCATGCGGTCGCCGATGATCGCAGTCTCGTAACTGTGCACGCCCAGACGGCGGACTGAACGGCGCATCATCAGCGCATTCGGTTTGCCGATGAAATATGCTTTGGTCTGCGCCGCCAGTTCAATCGGTGCAATCAGCGAACCGGTTGCCGGAACAATGCCGCGTTCCGTCGGGCCGGTCATGTCCGGATTGGTGCCGATCAAGCGGGCGCCTTTTAAAACCAGCCACACCGCTTTTTCGATTTTCTCAAAACTGTAAGTACGGGTCTCCCCGACGACTACGTAATCCGGGTTGGAATCATTCATTGAAATGCCTTTATCGTACAGGGCATTGATCAGTCCGGCATCGCCGATGACATAAGCGGTGCAGCCCGGTTTCTGGCGGCTCAGGAATTCAGCGGTAGCCAGTGCGCTGGTATAGAAATGATCTTCGGTCGCATCAATTCCAAGTCTTTTTAGTTTTTCATGCAGTTCGCGCGGGGTGCGTTCGCTGCTGTTGGTCAGAAACAGGAAATTTTTATTATTGGCGTTCAGCCATTCGACAAACTCACCTGCTCCAGGCAGCAGTTTGTTGCCGTGATAAACGACTCCGTCCATGTCGCAGACGAAAGCTTTTTTATTTCTCAACTCATCTCTGATATTGTTCATGATAAAATCCAGTTGTTGGTAATGTCTATCTAATATAACCGCAATTTGAGAATTATAAAGCATCGAGTTTAAGGTTCACGGCTGGAATAATGCTGATTAAAGATTATTTTATGGAGCATAATTCAGGAGTTGACGATAACGGTATGAAATTAAACGAGAGTTATTTAAAATTCAAGCGGAATGGCGGTTTTTGGATCGTTTTGCTGCTGGCGATAGTTTTCTACTGCTGGTTTCCGCTGATCAGATATCCGGATAAATGCGGGAATCTGGGAGACTGGGATATGTTCCTGGCCTTTTACGAAGCTGGCCGGAAGACGATTGTCGAATACGGGCAGTTTCCTTACTGGAACCCATGGCATTTCGGCGGAGTTCCGCTGTTCGCCAATCCTCAGCTTTCAATTCTTGGCATAGAGACGCCGTTTATTGTATTTTTCGGCACCTATTACGGCTTGCGCCTGGCGATGATGTTTTATGTGCTGACCGGCGCGTTCGGAATGTGGCTGCTGCTGGGCGATTATGCCGTCAACTATATTTCACGCTTCTGGGGGAGTCTGGTATTTTCCTTGTCGGGAGCGCTGGCGCTGCATGTGGCGGCGGGGCATCCGGTAATGATCACAATTGTGTTTCTGCCGTGGCTGCTCTATTTTCTGCGACGGCTTAAAGAAAGCGAAAATGGAGCACTGCTGTTCGGGTTTACCGCCGGCATGCTGGTCAATCATTCGCTGCATTATGTGTCGCTGGTAGTCGCGTCGTTTATCGGGATTTATTTTATGGTGCTGCTGGTTAAAAATATCCGGTCGCGCCAGTTTGTGTTTCATGCCATGCTTGCCGGACTCATGTTTCTGACGGTGGGAGCTTACCGGACAATTGTCACGCTGCAACTGCTGTCGGAGTTTCCCAGGGCGATGGACTTGCGGCTGGATATCAGGTTGCATGATTATCTACTGTCACTGATTTACCCTGGGCAGTCACTCTTTACCTTTCCCAAGGTCCAGTTTTGCTGGAACTGGTTTGAAGTGGGATGTTATGTCGGTATCATTGCGATGGTCATGTTCATAGTCTCAGTTGTCAAAGAGTTTAAATGGTGGCATTGGGGTTTTGTGCTTGCCTCGCTGCTGTCCATCAATTCCACCTGCCAGTATCTGCCCGGCTACTGGCTGCGCGATGTTCCGCCGTTTACCAGTTTTTTCTGCATCACCAGATGGCGTTTTCTGGTTGTTTTTTTCATTGCGATCGGTTGTTGTTCCGGGTTTGACTGGCTTTATGAGAAATTTAAAAAGCGTGGTATGCGAATCCGGATGCTGGCGCTGATGGTTCTTTCCGTCTCCGGGCTGATTTATAATCAATATGTCAACTGGCAGGGCGTAGTGTGCGCAACCGAAGAGAGTCTGATGAAGACCGTCCCGGTGTCCAGTGATACTATTATTACTGTTCAGGAACATGAAAAATACAGCCTTTACGCGTCCACGCACAAAGGCATCGCGCAGTTGTTTGCTTACGAGCCGCTGCTGGGCTACGAGAAACAATATAAGAATCAGCGGATTCCGGCTGGCAGCCAATATTACAAAGGTGAATTCTTTGCGTATAAAGGCGCGTTGACGGATATTCTGTGGATGCCGAATCTGGTTGAACTTTCCTGCCCTGTGCCAAGCTCTATTGTAATTAATCAGAATGTCAGCAGTTACTGGCGTGGCGCGGACGGACGGCAGATTTATCCGAAAGCCAAATCGTTCGACATGGATAAATTTTTCGTGATGGATATTGGACAGCCGGGCAAAATTCTGATTCAGGCACGCCCCCCGCTGCATGAATTGGCGTTAACCGTAAGTCTGGCTGCCGGCGGAATATTGACAGGAATTGGTCTCGCCAGATATATAAGACGGCGCAAAAAAAACGCATAATTGTAGAATTAAGTTAAAACGAGGAAGCAATGGAAGACATTAGACTGACCCCGATGATGAAACAGTATCAGCAGGCCAAATCCGAAATTCCGGAAGACGCTATTCTGCTGTTTCGCATGGGCGACTTCTATGAAATGTTTTTCGAAGACGCCACCCGTGCCAGCGCCATTCTGGATATTACTCTGACCAAGCGGGCGGGAGTGCCGATGTGCGGCTTTCCGTATCATGCGCTGGAAGCCCATCTGCCCCGCCTGATCGAATCCGGAGTGAAATCCGCCATCGCTGAACAGATGGAAGATCCCCGGTTTGCCAAAGGCATCGTCAAACGCCAGATCACCCGTATCATCACTCCCGGCACCATCATTGACAGTTCCGTTCTGCAGCCGGGCAGGAATAATTTTCTCGTGGCGCTGACGGAGAAGAAAAACAGTTTCGGTCTGGCCTGTCTCGACATCAGTACCGGGGAATTCAAAGTCACTGAAATACCGTCCAGGGAAAAGCTGGAAACCGAACTCAGCCGTCTGGGCGCCAGGGAGTGCATTATCCCGGCCTCGCTGCTGGAACAGTGGGAAAAGGAAAAAGCTTTTCCATATACGACGGAAAAACTGTTATGGACTTCGCTGGAAGACTGGATTTTTGCTTATGATTGCGCTGAAGAATTGCTGAAACGGCATTTTAAAGTCGCGTCGCTTGACGGTTACGGCTGTCGCGATTTGCGCCTGGCGGTCAGCGCCGCCGGGGCGGTGCTGCACTATGCCACTGAAAACTTGCGTCAGCCGGCCAATCATCTGAAAAAATTCTGCACCTATCACAACGCTGAATATATGGAACTGGATTCAATTTCCCAGCGCAACCTGGAACTGGTTGAGCCGATGTTCGGCAGCAACCGGCAGGGAACGCTGCTGCATGTGCTGGATCAGACCGCAACCCCGATGGGCGGCCGGCTGCTGCGCGACTGGATCATGCGCCCGCTGTTCAGCAAGGACGCGATCAATGCCCGGCTCGATGCCGTTGAATCATTCAAAGACGATCCCCTGACAATGGCGGAAACACGCGAACTGATCGGATCCATCCGCGACCTGGAGCGGATTATCGCCCGTCTGAATATCGGTAACGCCAACGCCCGCGACATGATTGCCCTGGCCAACGGCCTGGCAATGCTGCCGGATGTCAAACATCTGCTCGAAAATTTTAATACGCCGCTGCTGGACCAGCTTAAAGGGCAGTTATCCGAACTGCCGGAACTAACCTCGCGCATCCAGCAGGCGATTGTTGACGAACCGCCGCTCAGCCTGACCGACGGCGACATCATCCGTGAAGGCTATAATAAGGATCTGGACGAGTTCCGCATGGCTTCGAAGGAAGGCAAAAACTGGCTGATGCAGATTCAGGCCAAGGAACAGGAGCGCACCGGTATCAGAACGCTGAAAGTGCGTTTCAACCAGGTGTTCGGTTATTATATTGAGATCAGCAAAAGCAACTTGTCGCTGGCCCCGGATGACTATATTCGCAAACAGACGCTGGTCAACGCCGAGCGCTTCATTACGCCGGAATTGAAGGAACTGGAAAGCAAGATTCTCGGTGCCGAGGAAAAATCCCGTGCTCTCGAATACCAGCTGTTTCAGGAAATACGGGAATACGCGCTGCAATTTACCTTGAGCATTCAGGAAACAGCTTCCGCGCTGGCCGCGATTGACGTGCTGGCCGCCCTCGCGGAATGCGCCCGCCGCTATAATTATCTGCGCCCGCACATTACAGAGGACGAACAGCTGATCATCAAAGCCGGACGCCATCCAGTGCTTGATGCCGCCATGCAGGGCGAAAGATTTGTTCCCAATGACACGATTCTTGACGGCGACGAAAACCGGATGATGATTATTACCGGCCCCAACATGGCCGGGAAGTCCACTTACATCCGCCAGACCGCCATGCTGGTAATCATGGCCCAGCTCGGTTCGTTTGTCCCTGCCGAAGATGCGGTTATCGGCCTGGTTGACCGGATCTTCACCCGCGTCGGCGCGGCTGATGATATTGCCCGCGGCCAAAGTACATTTATGGTGGAAATGGTGGAAACAGCCAATATCCTGAACCATGCCACTCCGAAAAGCCTCGTGATTCTGGATGAGATCGGGCGCGGCACCAGTACATTCGACGGGCTCAGCATCGCCTGGGCGGTGGCTGAGTTCCTGCACGACAGCCCGGCAAACTGCGCCAGAACCCAATTTGCCACTCACTATCATGAATTGACCGAACTGGCCATCACCAAACGCGGCGTCAAAAATTACAATGTTGCGGTAAAAGAATACGGCGATCAAGTCATCTTCCTGCGCCAGATTGTTCCCGGCAGCACTGACAAGAGCTACGGCATTCATGTCGCCAAGCTGGCCGGACTCCCGCAGCAGGTGATCGACCGCGCCAATGAAATCCTGGAAAACCTGGAAAATAACTCAGTTGCGGAAGGCGGACAGCCTTCGCTGGCTGTTCATCACGGCAAGGTCAAAGAACCCGGCGTCCGCTATAAAACAGCGGCAACCGCAAAAAAAGAACCTTCCGAAGAAATTCCTCCGGAAGGCTCATTCCAGCCGACCCTGTTTTGAGCATAAAAAATCTCCGGACTGTTACAGCACGGAGATTTTTAAATTACCATAAAATTAGATAATGTCGATCAGCTCAACGTCAAAAACCAGCATGGAACAGGGACCGATGGCCTGTCCGGCGCCGCGTTCGCCGTAAGCAAGCTTGGACGGGACAAACAAGCGGTATTTGCTGCCGACGTTCATCAATTGCAATGCTTCGGTCCAGCCTTTGATCACCTGAGTTACGCCAAATTCGGCGGGCTGTCCGCGTTTGACGGAGCTGTCAAATTCAGTTCCGTCCAGCAGTGATCCGGCGTAATGTACTCTTACTGTGTCATCAGCACCCGGCTTGGCGCCGCTGCCTTCTTTCAACACAATGTATTGCAGGCCGCTGGCGGTGGTGACAACTCCTTCGGCTTTTTTATTATCTTCCATGAAGGATTTTTCTTCGGCGGTATTCTGGAGTGATATCTCCTTGGAGGCATCCTGTTCGGCGTCCTGCATTTTGGCCTGAAATGCCTTCATTGTCGCGACATATTCATTTTCTGGCAGGGCAGGCGGATTGCCGGCCAGCAGGTCTTTGATGGCCTGGGTCAGAATTTCCGGATTCAGTTCCGCCGGCAGCTGAACCAGCGATTCTCCGATATTCATGCCAAGCGCATAACTGATTTTGTCGGCTTCGGTCTTAAATTCAATACTCATTTGTTTCCTTTGCAAAAGCAGGAAGGAGGTGTTATTTCCGGAATATCCGTCTGAAACAATCGCCTATCCAGATACTTTCGTTATGTTCAGTTTTAAAATGCTGGAGTAAAATATCGGAATATTGAGATTTATCAAGAACCATATTAAATAAATTCCGGACATTTTGACAACACGGCATCTCATTTTGGACAGCCTTCTCGCACGTTTTGGACACTACCACTGTACACCGTTTTCTCCAATAGGGGTCTATTGGACTTATGGGGCTTATAGGTTATGTTGGACAGTCACTCAGAGATTCTGGACACACCCCGTGCAATATACGTTTTCGGAATCCGGGAAGACTGGAAAAGATTCTCCGTCTTCCCAGTTTCTCATTTTCATTTTTCCACTTTCAATTTTCAATTGTTCCTCCACTTTTCCCATACTTCCCATAACTCCCAGCCATTGCATCGGCCACATGGTTTCGCCATGCATTTACCCAAAAGTTAACCAAAAACCTTAATTCCCGGCGTTTGTTCTTTTATACATAGGTGATTTGTCAACCGGAATGGCGTAGACAGGTTCAAATACTGCTTAAAATTAACTTCTTAAACTCCGCATTCATTGCAGAAAACTGTCTTTCCGCAGAATTGTAAACAAGACGATTTCATCTATAGCAAATCTGGTTTTGCCGATATACATGACTTCAGGAAGAACAGGCATGAGTGGAAAATTGAAAACAGAACAGCAAACCAGCCAATATGAGCGATTAATTAATCAGATCGGCAGTTTACTTGCTTTGGGAAGAACCATGGCCGCCAGGGAAGTTAATACTATTTTAGTGCATACTTACTGGGAAATAGGCAAATATATCGTGGAATTTTAACAGCATGGAAATGAAAAAGCAGCATACGGCAGCCAACTTTTTGATAGATTGTCTAAAGACTTAGCTCTTGCTTATGGTAAAGGATTCAGCCGGTCTAATTTATCATATATGAGGAAATTGTATCTAATATTTCAAAACGTGAGACGCTGTCTCGCAAATTGACAAACAAAATCTAACCGTGAGGATCCATATTGCATGACTATTCCACGTCAACTTTTTTGTTGCAGTATTTTCGTTTGCCTTGCTCTGCTCGTTGGTTGTACTACTGACCCGCTTGCCAATATCACAAGCAGATGTACTATTGTGGAAGTTGAGCCGAAGATTCATGCATGCATGCATGCCGCTGATAGAACTTTTGAGCTTTACAGAAAGCACCCCGGTTTTGACGCAAAGATATACTCATATCATTCTAGCAGACGGGGACTTATGGATTGCCGAGGGACGGGATGCGCGTGGGACGGTGACGATCAAAGACTGGAAATTTGAAAAGCGATGATTTGGTATTTTAACAAGATCGCCGTGATTGAAAAAACTTTGGGAGCGGTTATACTTACATCATCTCTGGTAAAGACTGTTTAACCGCAGAGAAATTTAAAACAAAGACAATAAGAACGGGAAGCATTGATGATACATCAGACCCTGGAAAAACATTTCGGATTTAATGAGTTTAAGGCCGGGCAGAAGGAAGTCATCAATCGCATCGTCAGCGGACAGTCGGCAGCGGCGATCTTCCCCACCGGCTCCGGTAAATCACTCTGTTATCAACTGCCGGCGCTGCATCTGCCGCACCTTACCCTGGTCGTATCGCCGCTGCTGGCGCTGATGCAGGACCAGCTCTTGTTTCTGTCGGCCAAAGGTATCGCCGCCGCCAGGATTGATTCCTCGCTCAGCCGCGACGAGGAACGGGAGGTCATGGAAAAAGTCAGATCGGGATATTACAAAATTCTGCTGATCGCGGTTGAACGTTTCAAAAACGAGCGTTTCCGCAAATTTCTCAGCGGAGTACCCATTTCGCTGATGGTCATAGATGAAGCGCACTGCATCTCCGAATGGGGGCATAATTTCCGTCCGGACTACCTGAAACTGCCGGTCTATCAGCGCGAATTCAATGTTGCGCAGGTATTGCTGCTCACCGCGACCGCGACCCCGGCGGTAATAACCGACATGTGCGCCAAATTCAATCTGCACCGCGACGCGGTGATCGTCACCGGGTTCTACCGCAGCAATTTGCGGTTATGGGTGAAGCCGGTGGCCGAAGATAAAGATGACGTATTGTACGAACTGCTGAAAGACGCGCCGGAACAGCCTGCGATTGTGTATGTGACCTTGCAGAAAACCGCCGAAACCGTAGCGGATTTTCTCAATAGCAAAGCGGTGAACGCCATCGCCTACCATGCCGGGATGAAGCATGAAGACCGCGAGCGCATCCAGGATTCATTCATGGGCGGCCAGGTAAACTGCATCGTCGCGACCATCGCGTTCGGCATGGGCATTGATAAACGCGACATCCGGCGGATAATTCATTATGATCTGCCCAAATCAATCGAAAATTACAGTCAGGAGATTGGAAGAGCTGGGCGCGACGGCCTGAATTCCGATTGCTATGTGCTGGCGAATCTGGATAATATCAACGTGCTGGAAAATTTCATTTACGGAGACACGCCGGAAGCGGACAATATCCGGCGGGTGCTGCAAGCTATTCCGCTCAATGGCTCGAACTGGGAGTTCAAGCTGAACAGCTTGTCCTCGGTGTCCAATATCCGCATTTTGACGCTTAAAACCCTGCTGGTGTATCTGGAAATGAAAGGCATCATCAAGCCGCTCTACTCCTATTTTTCCGACTACCGCTACAGCAATATTATTCCGGACGGGGAGATTGCCGCCAAGTTCAACGGCGAACGCCGCCGTTTTACCGAGGCGCTGTTTGCCGGAGTGCAAAAGAGCCGGGTCTGGTCAACAGTTAACTTTGATTCCATCAAAGAGGGTTGCGGCGGGGATCGCGAACGGGTTACAACCGCGCTGGAGTTTTTTGACCAGAAAGGCTATATCAAGTTGGAAGCGAAGGAAATGACGGAAGTCTTTGCAGTCACTTCGCCGGACTTTGACATTGATAAATTAACCGGGGAACTTGATCTGCTGTTCCGGCGGAAAGAGCTGGCGGAAGTCGAGCGGATTGAAAAGATGGTGCGCGTGTTTGCCGGGAATGTCTGTCTGAGCTATGCGCTGGCGACCTATTTCGGTGAAGAGTTGAACTGGAAAAAATGCAATCACTGCTCGGTATGTCTTGAAGGCAAAGCAGATATTAAAAGCAGTGTTTCACTCAAGCCGTTGTCCGGTTACAATTTTGAAGAACTTGCCGGCCCGTTTCTGGCAAAGCTGTCCGTCCCTGCCACAACTGATCTGATAACCCGCTTTTTGTGCGGCATCACCGTGCCGCTGATTTCCAAAATCAAAGCCAAGCAACTGTCCGGATTCGGCATCCTCGAAAAATACCGTTACGCCGATGTTCGCGCCTGGGTGCAAAGCTTTATTTAACCGGGATTCACTGGATAGACAGGATAGTGAGCTTAGCCCCTAGCTTGACCCTGTCCTAAAAAATATCCGTCCGGGTTTGACGGGGTCGTTTTAACTGCCATTTCCAGCGTTTAAAAAATATTTTATCCCGTGATTGCCATACTGGCATTAACACCATTTAAAACTCTATTTGTATGGCTATTACACTTGGTTGCGGCCCGGAAGGTCGCGGATTCGAGTCCCGTCATCCACCCCTTTTTTCCCCTGAAAAGCTTTCGTAAATATTTCTGCTGTACTGCCGCCGGATTTACCGGGTACTGATCTTTATGCGGTCTTTGGCGGAAATCTCATGCACAATGCAGTCAACGGCATAAGCACGCTCCGGCAGCACAATCAGCACGTTGGCAGCCTTGCTGCCGACAGTAAAAGGCGCGTGGTGCCAGACTCCGCGGCGCAGCGCAACAAACGTGCCCTGCGGAACCTTGAAAACTTCTATCTGCTCCAGAGGCACCCGGTCTCCGCCATTTGCAGGCGCAACATAGACATAGACCGCTTCGTCCAGCGGCATGATACCTTCACAAGTCGTATTGTGATATTCGGACACATCAATTACCAGATCGCGTTTTTCAACTCTGCAGACTGAGAACGACGGCTGTGCCTGCCCCAAATCAAGCTGAAGCATGTCCCGGTAAAATTCGATTGGTTTGGTCCCGAGCTTGTCGGTATCCGGGTCAAGTAGATTAGCGAATGTCCCGTACCTGCTGAATTTTTCAAGAGAAAGGTCCTGCACTTTTACCATTTTCATATCAGCCTCCTGTTATATATCGATTTATACAACAGTATATACTGAATGTCCGCCGGATTCAAGCTGGAAACGGTCAGGGTTGTAAACAATCGGAGATTCGCGTAACGGATATTTACGAGCAATATCAACAAGCAGCGCCCATGCTCGAGAGAATTGCGGTCCGGCTGGATACGAGTGTCTCTGTAAAATCGGCAAAAGTGTTTTGAACAGTATTATGTCAAAGGGGAACGTCCGTCCGCATAAAGTCAGCTATTATCTTGAACACCGAGATTCTGATTTCGAGTCTAAAATGGCCAATGTGCTTTGTGTCTATAAAGAGGTTGGAACTCTTAATGATACTCTTCCCGACATAAACAGAGCCAGCACGACTATATCATATGGTGAGAAACCCGGAATTCAGGCAATCAAAAATATTGCGCCGCAACTGCAACCGGTTCCTGGCAAATATTCACATATCGGACGAGATCATGAATACAAACGACTGGGAACATTATCGCTTCTGGCCGGAATAGACCTTCACTCCGGCAAAGTATTTCCACTCGTCAAGGAAAGGCATCGCAGCAGGGAATTTATTGAATTCCTGTCGCTCCTTGACCGTGAATATCCGGCAGGATGGAAAATCCGCCTTGTCCTGGACAATCACTCAGCCCATATTTCCAAGGAAACGCAAGCCTAATTGAAGAACAGAGCAAATCGTTTTGAATTCGTCTTTACGCCCAAACACGGATCATGGCTGAATATGATTGAAATGTTTTTCAGCAAGGCGGCGCGAGGATTTCTTCGCAACATCCGGGTTGAAACGAAAAAAGAACTTGAAGCGCGTATATATCAGGGAATACAGGAAATCAACGAAGAGCCGGTTGTTTTCCGCTGGAAATATAAAATGGAAGAGGCCGGTGTTATTTAATAATACATTATTTCAAGAACGCAATACCAGGCGTAATCCCCATACTGCTAAATTATTGATAATTTTTTGATAATTATTATCAAATTATTAATTCAGACGCTTGTTTTTTATTTATCTGGAGCGTTATTATCAATATACGAAGATTGATTATGAAAAAATAAAACCGCAACCAGGAGGTATGAAATGTGTACATTAGTAACCAAACCAGCTCCGGATTTCAAAGCTCAGGCCGTCATGCCGGACAACTCTTTTGAAGATTTGCAGCTCTCATCGTTTAAAGGTAAGTATGTCCTTCTTTTTTTCTATCCGCTGGATTTTACTTTCGTCTGTCCGACCGAGCTGATCGCCTTTGACCGAAAACTCGCCGAATTTAAAAAACGCGATACTGAAGTTATCGGAGTCTCCGTGGACTCGGCATTCTCGCATCTGGCCTGGAAAAACACCCCGTTAAGCGAAGGCGGCATCGGCAATGTTCAGTATCCGATCGTAGCTGATTTGAATAAGCAGATCACTCGTGACTTCGGCATCCTGTTCAACGAATCAATCGCTTTGCGCGGTCTTTTCCTGATAGACAAAGCCGGCATTGTCCGCCATGCGGTAATCAATGATCTTCCGCTTGGCCGCAGCATTGATGAAGCTTTGCGCATGGTTGATGCTCTGCAATTCCATGAAAAATACGGTGAAGTCTGCCCGGCAAACTGGAAAGCCGGCGAAGAAGGAATGAAAGCAACGCATGAAGGCGTAGCTTCTTATCTGGCAAAAAAAGCGTAATTTGAGAACTTTGCGGTCCGTCCGCCATTTATGACGGACCGCGAAACTTTATAACGGGAGACGGAGAATGGGCAGTGACAGCAATTCCTGGCAGGGGACTTTATGTATCGAGGTCAGCCCGGTTCCTAATACGATCATTATTTTTGGAGCTTCCGGCGACCTTGCACAACGGAAACTGATTCCGGCGCTGTTCAACCTCAGCCGACGCAATCTGTTTCACGACAGGTCCCGCATTATCGGCTGCTCCCGTTCACAAATGGATGATGATTCTTTTCGAGACGTTCAGGGTAAAGCGCTGAAAGAGCGTTTTCCCTCCTGTGAGGCCGGTGAAATTGATGCTTTCCTGGCGAAGATATTTTATATTGCCGGCGGTTATGATTCCCACGAAACTTACCGTGGAATTCACCGCAAACTGCAGGAACTGGAATATCAGCAGGATCCGGTTCCCAACCGGACGTTTTACCTGGCCACTCCTGCGGCGCTATACCCGATAATCGTGCCGATGCTGGCTGAATTCCAACTGACCGCCGAAAATTACGAAGGCATCCCATGGCGGCACGTGGTGCTGGAGAAACCGTTCGGCCATGACCTGGACAGCGCGGAAAAGCTCGACCGGCTGCTGCACGAATCGCTCCAGGAACGCCAGATTTACCGCATAGACCATTATCTGGGCAAGGAAACTGTACAGAACATCTTGATGCTGCGCTTTGCCAATATCATTTTTGAGCCGGTATGGAACAGCCATTACATTGACAATGTCCAGATTACCGTTGCCGAATCAATCGGCGTGGAACACCGTGCCGGGTATTATGAAAAAGCCGGGCTGCTGCGTGATATGTTTCAGAACCACATGCTGGAAATGCTCGCGCTTACCGCCATGGAAATGCCGGCCTCTTTTGATGCGGACGCAATCCGGGATGAGAAACTTAAACTCATAAAATCAATCCGCCCTTTCCCGATAAAAGAACTCGACAAATACATTATGCGGGCCCAGTATGCTTCCGGCAATGGTATGCCGGGATACCGGGAGGAAGAAGGCGTGAGCAAGGATTCCACTACGGAGACTTTTGTTGCCGCTAAATTCCTGATTGACAACTGGCGCTGGCGCGGAGTCCCTTTTTATCTGCGTTCCGGTAAACGGCTGCCGAAAAAGGTCAGCGAGATCGCAATCACTTTTAAACGAGTGCCGCACTCCATCTTTTCCGAATTGCGGCCGGAAGACCTGAGCGCGGACATGCTGGTGCTGAATGTCCAGCCGGAAGAAGGTATGGCGCTCTCAATTCAGGCTAAACAGCCTGGACCGAAGCTCTGCATGGGCAGACTCTCGCTGGATTTTAAATACGCTGAAGTCTTCGGCGGGGATATCCCGGACGCATACGAACGTCTGCTGCTGGACTGCATGCTCGGCGATCAGACATTATTTATCCGCAGCGACGTAATTGCCGCTTCGTGGCGGCTCTTTACGCCGGTACTGGAAGCCTGGTCAAAATTCGACGGCAACAATCTGAACTGCCCGTGTCATCTGCGGCATTATCCGGCCGGTTCATGGGGTCCGGAAGATGCAGATCAACTGCTTTGCGGCTGCACCTCCTGCTGGCGTGATTTGTAGAACAGAGGCGCCCTGACTGTCCGGACAGGTCATGATATTCAGCACCGGATATAAGAATACCAGGCGGAACACCAAGTTCAGTTTATGCATTAATTTGCGTGCGGGGAATATGCCGCAGCAGCCGTTTAATACCGAATCGCAATATTTACTTGCTTAACTGGTTATGGCGTCTCTGTGCCGCCTGAAAAATGGCCGGCGGCATGAGCCCGACAAATACGGGAGCATCGACAAATTTATCCGCCATGTTTGTTCCGGACTTTTTCTCCGTATTCAGTCAATGACGAATCCATTTTCATCAGTCTTCAGCAACCCTTTCGTTGAATCCAGCAGTACAAGCCGGTTCCCGAATGGATCAGCGGCAACAACACATTTTCCGATTTTAATGTCGAATGGACCAACCACGATGCTCCCGCCTGCCTCAACAATTCGATCTGCCGCCTCCGCCGCCGATTGCACCATGATGTCTGTTTCCGGCTCTCTCAGTTCCCCTTCGTTAATAACGAGTTCCGATTCTCCGACCTGAAATGCCGCTGCGGTTTCCGTGCGCCAGGCCAGCGGCAGGCCAAGTTTGTCCCGGTAAAATGTTATAGCCGCCTCCAGATTGGTGACGTTGAGCATCAGGCAGTCAAGTTTTTGAAACAGTGATTCCATTATATTCTGTCCTTTTGTGTTTCGCGTTTCCCGCTACTCTTTCCGGGCGGGGATCAGGAGCATGAAGATGGCGGCGAAGACTACCAGCATCAGGATGAAGCTGATGTAACCGGCGAAACTCGAAACTTTCAGCTTCTCATCGGCATTGAAATTAATTTCCAGCGGGGCGTTGTTCTGGATTTCCAATGCCCGCTCGAAAGTTACTTTTTTGCCCTGCCACGGAATGTCCGCGCGGATTACTTGCGGCAACGCGGCGGCGGCCTGCTGCTGGAGGAATATCCGGTCGGAAATTTCCTGCAGCGACTTCAGTTCGTCGCCTGCGGGTTCGCCGGTTTCTGATGGTGCTTTAGCCTGCGGTTCGCCGGCGGCATAGCGGTTTTGCGCTACCGCGTCACGGCGTTTGGCGATATTTTTGACATTTTCGCCGCGGGTGTTCTGCATAAGCTGTCCCTGGATATCACTGCGCAGGGCTTTGTCGCCGGAAATGTCGATGGCATTCTGGAACGCCTCAATCGCTTTATTCTTATTGCCGGCACTGTAATACTGGTTGCCCTGGGTCAGCAATTCCCGGGCGCGGCCTTTTTCCGACTTTATCCGCTGGTCGTTTTCAGTATCGTATTTCTGCAGCGATTCCGGATTGAAGGAGGAAATGAATTCATCCTTCCAGGC
This sequence comes from uncultured Lentisphaeria bacterium, assembly GCA_903863035.1. GTDB lineage: Bacteria > Verrucomicrobiota > Lentisphaeria > Victivallales > Victivallaceae > CAIPAT01. The sequence continues at coordinate 18,920 of CAIPAT010000272.1, read as the reverse complement.
GAGCGTGCCGCCGAACCTAGAATAGCTGCTGTTTTCCGGCAGAAACACGTCCCAGGTCACATTGCGCAGCGGAATATCGAACTGCGGCCCGGCATAAACTTGCAGGTCATGTGACCATTTTTTGCCGGGAACCCATGAATAGATGAAATTAACGGTTTGTCTGGACGCGCCGGAAGTCCCCTGGTGCAGCGGAATCATGATCGAATCCTTACCCGCTACCGCATCCACCGGAGTAGAGTCCACAAATGCCGCCCATAATACGCCGGATTCCGGCAGTTTGACCGGAAGGAACGTCCGGCTGTCGTTATTAATGACCGCCGAGACCTCGCAGATCATCTGCCCGGCCGGCGACAGCAGCGACTTGATGGAAACACTTTCCACGGCGGCTTTCAGCACTTCCGCGGTTTTATGTCTGGAAATATATACATTCATGTTGCAGTCTTTGCCGACGGAACGGAAGCAGAGCACCGCCCCGGAAAGTCCGCTGACACCGAATTCCGGCGGAATGCTGCGGGGGTTGAACACGGCAGCATCGCCGGTGGCTGTTCCCGGACGCAATTGCAGCGAATCTTCAGTGAATACCGCGACATAGCCGGTCTGGATGCCGCTGTCGGGCGACTTTAACGGCAATATCTGCAATTTTGCCGGATCGCTCTGGATCAGGCGGCATTTGACATTAAGACGGTAGCTGTGCTCGACTTTGCGGTTCAACTCGACCTTCCAGATGTTGTCTTTGACTTTGCCTGCCGAGGCGATAAATCTGCCGGTAAATTCAGGGGATTCGCTGTTGTCCGGCAACTGAATCAGGAAGCTTTTAACGCCTGCATTTTCAATTGCATAGAGCAGGGTGAAATCACACTCGGTCCCGGAATCTTTCACCCGGACGACTTCCAGAGTTTTCAACTGAATCCATGTCGGGGTCTGTTCAAGTCCAGCCGTCAGCGTCCAGGCCGGGCGTAAAATCTTGAACCGGATGGAAGTGCCGGTCGTTCCGGTGAAACCTTCATTGTCGGCAATGATACCGTCGCGCTGAATCACATTCAGCGAGGTGCCTTTTTCCAGCACCACCGTCAATGCCCCGGTCAATTTTTCCACTCCGGAGATTTTTACGGAAGGAATTTCGAGCTTTTTGGTCTCGTAGCCGGACATTCTGGCAAGCTCGACGAACAGCGCTGTTTTGCCTGAAATACGCTTGTTGAAATTGATCACCGCTGTATTGACGGCGCCGACTTTCATTTCGTCCCAGTGCTGCACATCGCCGCCGGTTATTTTCATGATCTCATAGCCGGCAGGGAGTTCCAGACTGGCTGCAAAGATGCCGCCCTTGACCACATCCAGATCCAGTTTAGAGGAGAGCGTGATGCGCTCATCGTCAAAATTGACTCTGCACTCCTCTTCCACCCGGAGTTCCGGCTTCACTTCAGAGACCTTCACCGACATGATCGCGTCGGTTCCAGCATAACGGTACGCGTTCTTCAGTTCATATTCGCCGAGCGCGGCGATTTTGAAATAACTGTTATTGATCGCGGTAAAGTCTTTGATATCGGAAATCTCGATTTTCACGCCGGGATCAACAAAAATACCCACCGTGCCATACTGCCGTGACGCTTTGTCCACTTTAATCACACCGATCCCGCAATCGCGCGGAAGTTTGCCGTCAGTCAATTGCGAAACCATGGCAATGACCGTATCGCCGGATAACGGCTTGTTGAACAGCATTTTCATGATGCCGGTATCGCGCTGGAACTGCCACGATTCCAAGCCGCCTGCGTCCACGTTTGTCACCCGGCACTCTTTGGGAACAGTTATATTCAGCGAAGAAATGCTGCCCTGCGGGATATTCAATTCGATGACGTCCTTGATCTCGACGGAACCGCGCCCGACCGCGATATGGGTGGTGATCCCGGCAAAGAATTTAGCGGACTCGGCCAGCGTTTCCGCCCGGGTCCGCACGACTTCGAACACCGCATCGTCGCCGGGCACAAATCCAGCCGTGGCGGCACCGGTTTTTTCCTGCCTGAAGAACACCGCATTCGCGGATTTTATTTCCGATCCGGGCAGGGCCTGAATCGTAATGCTGTTACTGAGGCATTGCGGAACAGGAATCTGAAACGTTATCTGCCGTTCATCGCGCTTGATGACCGAGAGAAAATCCACGGAGAACGTATAACTGCCGCTATCACTGACTTTCAGCAGATACCGGTTGCCGTCGCGCACGATTTTACAGTCTGAAGAGTAAACGTCAAAGGCGGTAGCCGCCGCCGGGCTGCGCATAATTTCGATTTCGCCGGGGCTGACGGCAGTAATTTTGAAAGTGGCGGATGAGATTGCCGCCTTATCGCCGATTTTCGTCTGACAGACGAATGAATCAATCACAATATCACCGCCCTGTGCGGAAAATCCGCAGCAGACAAAAGCGAGAACCATCAGCGCGCAGAGCCGCCGCCATGCCGCCGCCCAGATACCGAAAGTCAGTAATAACGGAATCAGCGCCGCCAGCACAAAACCAGTCACGATATTGATTTTCATCCATTGCGCCGCCGCCATCACCGCCAGGGAAAACGCCACGCCAAACAGTACGGCCGCAACAAATTTGCAGCGCATTTTAATGCCTGCCCAGACCAGCGCCGTGGAAAAGACGATTGCCGTAGCCGTAACCAGCAGCGCCCACGGCGAGAAGGACTCCATGTTGATAATGCCCAGGTCAACAGTAAACGGCGCCGCCGCCAGATTCATCACTTTAGTGAATTCAATCTGATTGACAATAAATGAATTATTAAAATTGAACCCGGTCTGGCACAGTTTTGCAAACATAAACAGGCCGGATCCAAGCATAAAAATGAAACCAAGAACCGGCGTGACGATCAATTTTCTTTCTCCTGATCTGCTCCATATAATCAGCAGGCCGGACAGAGTAAACAGCACCCAGGCAAAAAGAAGGCCGTTGCCCAGCCAGGCTTTCAAATATATGATAGCGCGTTCGGTGACACCGTTAATGCCGGGCCGGGCGAAATCCTTGCGTCCGAACTGGTCGGGAGTTGAAGAAACGACCGAACAATTTTCCGGCAGACTGAAAGACCATTTTGAATGCAGCATTTTAGCGGCGGTTTCCGGCGCGGCAAACGCCATCTGCGCAAAGCTCTTGACCGGCTCCTGTTTCGTGGCGTAAGTTATGGAAACTGCTACCGGCGTATTAATGTTCTGAAGCCGGGGCAGCGGAATCAGCAGTTCGCCTTTTTCGTCGGAAAGCCGTTTACGCTTGCCTTCGACGCTGACTGACCACAGCGCGCTGCCGGGAGGAAGCCGCAGTGCAAAGAATTGTTCGGCGGAATTTTTAATGCGGTATTCTGCTTCGGTAACGCATCCGCCGTTGCTGTCAATGCGGGTATTCAGTTCGGCGCGTTCCACAATCAGCTGCGGGGTCTCGCATTTGTCATAACGTTCTATTTTCACTTCCTGCCACTGCTCTTTGGCGGAGCCGCGAAATACTTTCAACACCGGATTGGTAATCATATTCAGGTATTCCTCCGGCAGTTCCGCCTGTTCGATTTCCTGTACTCCTGCCGCAGCGGTGCCGTTATGGATGCGGAAGGTTTTGCCGCCGGTCAGGGCGATAAAAGAGCTGGAGGAGTCGGCATCGTCGCACGATAAGCCGCCCAGCCGGATGGTTTCACCGCCTTTCAAGGATATTTCATAAGAAGCCAGCAGTGTGAAACTGCCGAGGATTTTTTTCTGCAGACGCACTTCCCACAGACTGAATCCCTTTTGCGCCGCCGGGCCAAGTTTGCGGCGGCTGATGATGCCCTGCCCTTTGAAGTCCAGATTGTTAAGCGTATCATCGGCTTTGAAGACCAGTTTATCCACCGGCGAACCAGTAATGTTCAACGATAATACCGTACTGCCGTAAGCGGTGCCGTCCCCGACGGAAATAAGATGAAAAGCCTCCGCTGCAATATTGCCTTTAAGCTGTTCAATCAAGACTTTTCCGCTCCAGTCCTGATCGCGAAACAGATAAGCATACTGCATTCCGGCAACCCTTACCGGCACGGATCCGGCATAAACCGGAGTGAGTTTGTTCAACTGTTCCGGCACCAGTTTCAAACCGCGCTCCGCCGCCAGCGCCAGATAGCCGCGAACCGACTTGATGCCGTCAATTTTAAATGCGGGAAGCAGAAAGGATTTTTCGTCTTTAAGTTCTTTTTCAAATAAAACACTGAATGATACTCTGCCCGTCATTTCTGACATAAAGGGAATTTTAACGATCCGGCGCGTGCCGTCTGAAATCAAGTCATAGTCCTGCGGACGGATATTGTCGCCGGAAACTTTGCTGAAAGTGTATCCGGGCAGATATTCCATGCGGATATCCTTGATCGGGGCGTCACGCACATCAATCACGCAGTCAAGACGGACGCTGATCGTGCGGTCGCCGCAGACGGTTGCGCAATTGACTTCCCCGGTGTAATAAGGCGTGATATTGTCGGCCAGCGCCGTCAGGCTTAAATCCGGAGTTGAAAAGGTATAGGTATATGGATTGTTCAGCGTAAACGCATGTGCCGGCAGTTGCGGCATGATGGTCGCGCTGTCCACCTGCACCAGCCCGGGGGTGTTCTGGACAATGAGCTTGACGCCTCTGCCGGAGCCCAGTCGCATCATGCCGCCGAAACGCATGACATTTTTCGGCACTATCGGTTGAAAATTGAGCTGACACGGAAATCCGGTCAGTATCTTTTCCGCCTGCACCAGCAGCGTATAGGTTTTCTCCTGGTCTTTTAACAGTTCCACTTTGACGATGCTGCCGTCTTTTACCGGTTCCGTCCGCCATTCGCGGATATCCTGCCCGGTGATTTCCAGTACATTCACGTCCTTCGGAACAAACAACTGAAGGCTGGAAAGCCTGCCCTGAAAGACTTTATACTCAAACTGGGAATTGAATTTGACGGCACCGGTTTGCACCGCGCCGACAATATTAGCTTCCACTCCGGCGGAAAGAACTTCTGTGCCGCTGATTATTTTTTTCCAGTTGACAGCGCAATTACCGGTCGGCTGGAGAATGCCGGAATAAGCGGTAATCCCGTTTTCAGTTTTGACATAAGACGGAAAGCCGGGCGCGTCCGTCACTTTGGCATCAGTATTTTGTCCGGACAGCGTCAACTGCACGTTGCGGGTTACCGCCGGCAGCAGATAAAAAGAACAGGCCCGGCTGATACCGTCTTTGATTATTTTAGCTGAAAAAGTCATTTTCACTTCATACTCGCCGGCTTCAGGGCAGTAAAGGTAATATACGGAGTTCTTAGCTTCGATCCTGCCCTCCGGCGAAGATTTCAAGAACTTCCAGAATGACCTCTTGCAGGATACGTCAGGCATCCCGGTTCCGCAGATGTCGCCGGAGATAATCGGAATTTCCGCTTTGGAATCAGTATTGATTTTAAATGACAGCGTGAAACCGGCATTCTCGTCGTTAATGTCACCGTTCAAAGAGAGTTCGCCGGCAGCCGGGACGTCCGGCTGTATAACCATCACTTTGGCCGGCAGCGGCATTGACATGACGAACAGAATTGACAAACAGAGAAACAGCCTTTTCATAATTACCTCCGATATATTTAAGTTATTATCTTACGCGTGAAATCAGGTCCAGCAATTCCCGGACTTTCTCGTCTTTGGCATAATTGCTGATGTATAACTGCCGCAGTTTGACGGCGATGCCTGACGGCGTGGCGATATTCTGGGTTTCAGGATACTCCAGCCCTTCGGCAAATTCAGCGGCAAACGACGCCAGCTTGAACCCCGGCGAGGCAACTTCTAAATTCCTGCCGATGTTTCCGGCATCAAGCACAAAAGACTTTTCTTCCACCCGCATATCTTCGGCATTTTTGTAACGGATGCGGGTAGTCGCGACTGTCGCATCCGTTTTCACGCCGGGCTTCAGGCGTAATTCATATAAGGCGGTGACGGACTGGCCGGAACCGACTTCGCCGGCATCGACGCTGTCATTTCGAAAATCAGCTTTGCTCAACTGACGATTTTCATACCCGATCTGCCGATACTCGATAACATTCTCCGGATTGAACTCCACCTGGATTTTAACATCGCGGGCGATCTCGCGGAAGCGGGCTTCAAAGTTGGCGGAGAACAATTCTTTTACGTCACTTTCTGAATCCACAAAAACATAGCTGCCGTCGCCGGTGGAGGCGACCTCTTCCAGCAGTTTATCATCGCCGTCGCCGCCGAGTCCGATTACGATGTTGGAAATACCGTTGATACGGTTTTTCTCGATGTTTTTTATGACTTCAGCGCGCGCATCCGGTTCCAGCCTGACAATACCGTCGGTAATGATGACGACCCGGTTCCATGCCCCGGCACGATAATTGGCGGTTGCCAGCTGGTACGCTTTCTGCAGTCCGTTATAAAAGTCACTCACGCCACCGGCTTCAATGGCTCTGACTGCCATATCCAGCGTATTTTTAGTCTTCATCTGATTATTGACCAGCACATTGGTTTTACCGCCGCAGATCACGAGTGACAGCCGGTCATAAGGCGTCATTTTGGTGGACAACAATTTCAACGCGTTAACAGCCAGCTCCATCCTTTCGCCATAAGCCATGGAGCCGCTGGTATCCAGCAATACCGTGTAAACTGATGCAGAATTAATGTTCGGCCCCAGCCGTTTGCCCTGGACGCCGATGCGCAGCAGCGTATTCTGCGGACGGAACGGCGCCGGAGCACTTTCCATATTAACCCCGAAAACACCGTTTTCAGGAGAACGGTAGTGATAATCAAAGTAATTGATAAAATCTTCCGCCCTGATTTTTGACGGATCGGGACGGATGCCGCGATTGATGTTCTTCTTAGCCGTCAGATAGGAGGCCGTATCGGTATCTATCGAGAACGTGGAAAACGGCCTGGATTCAGTCTTGATAAACGGCAGTCCGTTTTTAAAATCCTGCAACCGCTTTTCTTCATTATTAAGGGTTTCGATAAGGCTTCTTATCCGTACCATTACTGTGTCCGCCGCATAGAACCTGATGGTATTGCCGTTAGTATCTATAACTATTTTTGCCGGAACCGGACAGTTGCGGCCTTTCAGAAAATCCCGTACATCCTCAACCGTCGTCAGATTCCAAAGCTTGAGATTAGCTTTAAATGCTTCGTTTGGCAGTTCTTCTCGTATTTTCCTGAAATGCTCAGCTTCGGCCGGTCTGTCCAGCCGGTCATTCGCGGCCGCCAGCGGTGATAGTGCCAATGTGCCGTTTTCACCTTTCGTCTCAGCTTGGGATTTTAGATATAAGACTTGCGGCGAAGAAGCCTGTTCTGACTCAGCTCTATCCATTTTGTCCGTCGCCGCTACGGCATTAGCATAGCTTGAAGCTGCCGGAGCTGCAGGCTTGGCTGGCAGATTGTCTTTGCTTTTCGTCAACGCTCTTTTAGCTGCAACAACTTCAGATTTTACCGCCAACGCCTGCGGAAGCGGTGGCGTTGGTGTCTGTGCCGCAGTAGCGGCCTCTCTGATTTTTTTATCCAGCATTGCCTGTTTCTCTTCAAGTATTTGCAGTGCGGCAGGACCGCCGTTTGGTTCTGTGCCTGCCTTGCGCAAATAACCATCAGAAGAATCTGTTCGCTTAGCGGCGTCAACGCTTCCGGCAGCACCGCCTTTACCACGACGTTCAGCGCCTGCCTTTACCTCATTGCTGATAACGCCAATATCTGCGTCTTTATCCGCCTTGGCTCCGCCGAATGCCGCCGGTGCCGCCTCTGCTGCCACGACGGGAGCGGCGGAAGAGGCCGGCGTAGCGTCTGTTTCCTGTTCTGCTAAAAGTCTGGCTTCCTTTAACTCACATTCACGAGAAATTCTTCTGGCTTTTTCCCTGTCACTGTTCAGTGCGGGAAGAAGCATGCCAAGCATACCAAGGATGAAAAATCCGATTATAAGTGAGGCGGCTAATTCCATCCACCTGAATTTTGACGGCATTTTTTTGGTAAGTTTCATGGCCGGCAGTTCGGCGGCGGCTTCGAAAATTTCTTTACGATGCGCGTCCGAAAGCTTCAATTCAGTGGTATTCTGCCGTAAAGCGTCGCCGGTGAAATTCCAGACCTGCCGCAATTCATCAAATTCCTTGCGGCAGTTTTCGCAGGAGGCCAGATGCTCTTCCAACTGTCTGGCTTGAATTTCAGAAAGCTCTCCGGCCAGCATGTCGATCATCAGACGGGATGTTTTGCTGCATTTCATATTGAGAGCTCCTTCGTGATATGATTCTTCAACTCATTGACGGCGCGGTGCAGGATAAACCCGACATTGCCGATGCTCAACTCCATAATTTCGGCGATCTCGCGGTAACTTTTGCCGTGTTCCAGCTTCAGCACCAGGATTTCTCTGGCCCGCGGCTTGAGGCCGTTGATCGCAGTAATCAGCAGTTGATTTTTTTCGTGGTTCATGATCCCGTGGTCCGGAGAATCGTGATGTCCGGAAGCGAAACTGCCGTCTTCATCAATCGTTATTTCCGCTTTGACTTTCTTTGCGCGCAGCAGATTCAAACAGTCATTGCGGACGGTTTTGAACAGCCAGGCGCGGGGGTTGCGGATTTCGCCGCCGGTATACGATTGACGGTTGTATTTGATAAATGCCATTTGCACCGCATCCTGCGCCGTGGAGGCATCCCGAAGCATACGCCCGGCGAAGCCCAGCAACGCTGATTCATTTTCTTCTATCAGTTGTTTTAACGCTTCTTCAGGCGACATTCCATAAACCTTTCAGCTCTGATTATCACCATTAATGACACGCCGGTTCAAACAATATTAGAGAAGGAATCAAAAAAAATGAAAATTTTCTCCATTATCTTCAAAAAATAACCTATTTTTCGGAAATAACAAACAATGCAAGCCGCAAGTTTCAGGATTAGGGGGAAGATAAAAAACAGGGAAAGGATAACCCTTTCCCTGTTATTAAAAACATTATCTATGCTGATATGTCAGCTTTTTTTGCGGCGGACCGGAATGTGCGCGCTTTCGCCGTGAACGGCGTGAGCAGCTTCCATCATGGCTTCGCCAAGCGTCGGGTGAGCATGGATAGCCTTGCCGAGTTCTTTGGCGGTGATTTCCAGGTTCATCGCCGGAACGGCTTCCGCGATCAAGTCGGTGGCATGAGGGCCGATGATATGGACCCCGAGCACCTGGTCGGTGGCGGCATCGGCAATAATCTTGCAAAATCCTTCGGTCTCATTGATCGCCATGGCTTTGCCGAGGGCGGCAAACGGGAATTTGCCGACGTTGATTTCCAGGCCTTTTTCCTTGCACTGTTCTTCGGTCAGGCCGACAGTGCCGATTTCCGGGCTGGTGAAAATACAGCCGGGAACCAGATCATAACTGAATTCGTTGCGGTGTCCGCAGATGTTGTCAACGGCGCAAAGGCCCATGGCGCTGGCCAGATGCGCCAGCCAGATGCGTCCGGCAATATCGCCGATGGCGTAAATCCCCGCCACATTGGTACGGCATTTGGAGTCAACCGGAATCCAGCCGCGTTCATCGGTTTTGATGCCGGCGGCGGCGATATTCAGGCCGTCGGTGACCGGCTTGCGGCCGATCGAGACGAGCAGGTAGTCGGCTTTCAGCGTTTCGCCGCCGACCTGGCCGCTGACGCCCTTCTTGTCTGCTTTAATATCCTGCATTGGAGTCCCGGTCATAATCGTGATGCCGGTTTTTTTCATATATTGAGTCTGGGTGCGAGATATCTCTTTGTCCAGATTCGGCAGAATTGTCGGCAGCATTTCCACCACAGTTACCTGAGTGCCGAGTTCGGCGAACAGGCAGGCGAATTCGCAGCCGATCACGCCGCCGCCGAGCACCAGCATGGTTTTCGGAATCTCTTTAATCGACAGCAGTTCGGTGGAGGTCAGCACTCTTTCGCCGCGCGGAATAAATCCCGGCACGAGCGATTCGGAACCGGTGGCGATAATAAAGTTCTTCGCGGAAACCCTGGTTCCGGTGTCCTTGCCGCCGTTAATTACAACCGTCTTGCGGTCGAGGAAGGAAGCGGAGCCGTTGAAAGTCGTTACGCCTGCCGCTTTCAGCAGGGAGCCGATGCCGCCGCGCAGGGTTTCAATCACATTGTCTTTGCGGGAAAGCATTTTCGCCCAGTCTGGAGCGATTTTACCCGTGATGCTGACGCCAAAATCCGCCGCATGACGCGCCTTGTGCAGAACTTCCGCTCCGGCAATAAGTGTTTTGGTGGGAATGCATCCGGTATTCAGGCAGGTGCCGCCGAAATATTCTTTTTCAATCAAGGCGACATTCAGGCCAAGTTGTCCGGCACGAATCGCAGCGACATAGCCGCCGGGGCCGGCCCCGATCACACACAGGTCAAAATTTTTCGTTTCCATAAAACCTCTTGTTCTTTAGAAAATTGACAAAAACCGAGCCAGAGAGATTATTCTCTCAAGCCTTATTCCAATAGAAAAATTTCGAACCCGCCTTTAATCTAGCCCGGTTATTCATTTTTTCAAATATTTCCGCCCAAGTCCGCATTTTGGACAATGCCTGACGCACCGAAACCCACGAAAGGTAAGAATAAAAATCCTTTGGGATTTCGCCGTTCCGGCGGCGACCAACGCCTCGCTGTTGGATCACGCCCGGCGGGCCGCCGTGGGTTGGTTCGTATTCTGAGAGGCTGCCGATACCGGGGTATCGAAGACCTCGAAGAGTGCGAATCCAAAGCAAAGGATTGAAATGTGTTAAAAAAAGTGTTAATTATATAACTTTGATGAATCTGTCTTGAGGTAAAAATGAAAAAGCTCCCGGAGAGTGCGCAACGCACTCTCCGGGAGCTTGATATGTGATCGGCAAGTAAGTCGGAATGACTAAAGCGGGGAAATTAGATTGAAGTCGGTTTGCCTTGTTTATTGTGCTGGAATCCTTGGGGATGGCAGTGTCGTGAGCACTGATTTATTGAGCATCTAAGGATAGGTGGTTGATGTCTGGTTGGATGGGCATTTTGCTGAATTAACAAGCAAAAAATGCTTCATTCACGGAAATGATATATGTCTGAATTTTCTTGATCAGCGGTGAAATATCCGACTGAACTCGTCTTGATTTACCCGTTCCGCAGTTGGTCAGCCGTATGAAGCTCTGTGTACCGGTGATTATATATCGAGTGATTGGCGATGCGATGGGGGTTCTGTTTTATGAGCGTGAAATTTATTTTCATTATTTTTTGCCGCAAATAAGCGATGTTGCATTCTTCCACTTCTGCGCTATAGTTAAAAAAGCTTTCTATTTTCACAAGAGTTCGTCCTTTTAAGTTATAAGTAATCTTAAAATGAACTCTTGTTTTTTTTTATCAAGGAGATTTATTGCTTTGGCCTCCATTTTGTGACGCGAATAAAATTTTACTGGATGAATATAGAAATGGATAATGAAAAATTAGAACTCAAATTCACATATCCGATGCATTTTGTAATGCTCCGTGCTGAAGCCGAATCTGTTGCGTTGCGGATGAAACACATCCTTGTGGAGCATGTATTTATGGGGCTTGCGAAACTTGCGGAACTTGAACCCTCAGACATAGGTACCCCCATCCTGGACATTTCTTCCGTCTGTGGAGAAATACTTGACGTCGTTAATCTTTTCAAGGCAAATAGAATTGACACGAAATTTGCCCGCCAGTTCATGCGAACGACTTTTGCGATGTCCTATGGCGAGGAGCTTGATGTGGCTGGCATGACAAATATGGAGGAGTTTCTCTCCTGCCTCGAAGAAATGATGAAACGTGACAACCTCTCGAAAATCACATCGAAGATGGCCTTACAGGCAATCATGGAGAATCCGTCGCCAGTCGTGCGGGAACTCATTGAGAAAGGTAATTCGGCAGATGAAACTCCTAAAAACGCTCCCGGAGAGCATCAAGTCACCCAATCAAAAGATACTGCTGCGGATGCGACTGGGGCTGAGTTCATCGCAGAACTGGTTGATGACGTCAGGAAGTTACAGTACAATCTTCTAGATGCTGTTTTCGGACAGGATCATGCAGTCCACTCCTTCGCGGAAGGAATATTCAATTCGGAGCTTCTTGCTCGTACCGACGATAAGCGAGTGAGTCCTAGAGCTATATTCATCTTCACTGGCCCTCCAGGCGTTGGCAAGACCTATCTTGCCGAAAAATCGGCCAACATTCTGAACATTCCATTCAAAAGATTTGACATGAGCGGGTACTCAGACCACCAGCAGCATCTTGATCTGGTAGGGGTTTCTGCTTCTTACAAAGATGCAAAGGATGGACAGTTGACAGGCTTTGTAAGAAAGAATCCACATTGCATCCTGCTTTTCGACGAAATTGAGAAAGCACACATGAATTGTATAAATCTGTTTCTCCAGATACTTGACGCAGGAAAGCTTCAAGATAAATACACTGAGAGGGACGTGCCGTTCCGCGACACGCTGATCATTTTCACCACCAACGCCGGACGCCAATTGTACCAGGACAAAACGGCATCCAATGGCGCATCTCTTTCACGTAAGACAATCCTTAACGCTTTGGAAACAGATATTCATCCTGGTACAGGGCAACCCTTCTTCCCTGCTGCAATATGCTCCCGCCTGGCGACTGGTTGGCCTATAATGTTCAATCATCTCCAGGCCCATGATCTGGAGCGAATAGCTGGTAATGAATTGGCCCGTTGCGGAAATCTGTTTGCAAAACAGTTCGGTCTTTCCATTGAAGTCGATCCACTGCTGCCATCGGTGATGCTCTTTCGAGAGGGCGGGAGCGTTGATGCGCGAACTTTGCGGGCACAAACAGAAATATTTTTTAAGAGCGAGATGTATAAACTGTTCCGCCTTATGAAAAAGGGATCTACTGAAAGGGTTTTGAAAGAGTTCAGCCGAATACGTTTTACTGTCGAGATCGAAAAAGCTTCAGCCGAGGCATCTGCTCTGTTCAATGAGCAGGAAAAACCTGAAATCCTTCTTTTCGCCGGTTCCCCGCTCGCAAAAATTTGTCGTACAAAGCTTTCTAACTATGTCTGGCACGACACCATCGATCCAGAGTGTGCGATCAAACTACTTGGCGAACATGATATCCGCCTCGTCCTTATACCACCATTGTCAAACTGTATTGCTGATTCGCACGCATATGTCGCCGCCGCTCAACTAACGATGAAGCAATTCGACCACGTCCCAATAGGAGCCTGCCAGCTTGCCGGTCCAAGAATTTTCTTCAGATCAATTTGTGAACGACTTCCCGAAATTCCGGTCTACCTGCTAGAAACACCTGAATATCCCATTGATGAAGAAATTGAAACATCGTTTATGCTCGGAGGGGCAAGAGGCAAAATTATTTTTACCGAAACTGAAACAGGCGTTTTTGAGGAAGCCCTGCATAATATTTGCCGGAGCCTTTCAATGCAGAAGAATGCATTTTCTCTCGCATCTTCAAGCCAGGTTCTACGCTTTGAAACAACACCCAAAATGGATAGGTCTAGCGAGTCATTGCTCATACGGTTGCGCGACTTTAACTTGAAGCGGGCGCTTTCCGCAGACGATGCGGGTAATGTCCTCGACGATATCCAGAAGCCCAAGTCAAGTTTCAAGGACGTAATAGGAGCAGATGGGGCAAAGGAGGAACTCAGTTTCTTTATTGATTATCTTAAATATCCTAAGAAGTTTGCGGCTCTTGGTCTTAAGCCGCCTAAGGGGGTTCTCCTGTATGGCCCCCCTGGAACCGGTAAAACACTTCTCGCAAGGGCCATGGCTGGAGAATCTAATGTGGCGTTTATTCCATCCGCAGCAAGTTCTTTTGTCACTAGGTGGCAAGGTAGCGGACCGGAATCGGTAAGAAAACTCTTTGAAACGGCAAGGCGTTATGCTCCATCCATAATTTTCATTGATGAAATTGATGCAGTTGGACGAACTCGCGGCGACTCTAACTCGGGGCACGCAGAGGAGATGGCTCTGAACGCTCTCCTCACAGAGATGGACGGATTCAATGTTGACCCGCGCCGTCCAGTGTTTGTTCTTGCCGCCACTAATTTTGAAGTTGAAGAAGGCCGACGGGGTGCAGGCACACTTGATGCGGCTCTTGTTCGCCGTTTCGACAGGACAATTCTTGTTGATCTGCCTGACAAGAATGCCAGATTAAAATATCTCAAAATAAAACTGTCTGATAGAAATTTTTTTGAGGTCAGTCATGAAATGATTGAGCAGATGGCCGGAAGAACAGTAGGTATGAGCTTGGCCAATCTTGAGTCCGTCATCGAACTAGCTGCCAGAAATGCGGCAAAGTCTTCCGGTACCATGACCGATCAGATGCTGGAAAATGCCCTTGAAACAATCAACCATGGTGAAGAAAAAAATTGGGGAACAGTCCATATTGAACGCATCGCAAGGCATGAGTCAGGCCATGCTTTCCTATGCTGGCTAGGAGGAGAATCTCCGGCGTATCTTACTATTGTGGCAAGAGGAGGACATGGCGGATACATGGAGCATTCTGAAGAAAGTGTCATCTCTCCACTCCAAACAAAAGACTCTTTGCTCAAAGATATTCGCACCGCGCTTGGTGGTCGTGCCGCCGAAATTGTGTATTACGGAGACACTGGGGGGTTATCAAGCGGTGCGGCAGGTGATTTGGAAGGAGCGACACGGATCGCAAGGTTGATGATTTGCAACTATGGCATGGACAAGGAAATGGGGCTCGCTACCCTTTCTGCGGATGAAGTTGTCGTGGGGCCGCTGGCAGAAAAAATAAATTCACGAGTATCCGCCATACTTAACAGTCAGCTGACGGAAGCCGTAGAATCCATTTCTGCGGGGAGAGATAAAATTGACAGTATGGTCTCAAAACTGCTTGAAAAAAACCGCATGAATGGAGAAGATATAGAAAAAATTCTAGGAGTAAATCATGATGACTGACAATGCAATAATTACTAATGCCGTCACATTCAAAATTTAAAGTTTCATGAAATAGCATATAAGCTAGTAAAAGGTGATGGTTGCACATATATTATTGACGTGCGCAAGGAGAAATTATGCAGTTACTGAAAGAAGGAGACTGTATTCGGGAAACCTATCTGATCGAGAAATTTCTCGGGGAAGGTGCATTTGCGGAGGTATATCGGGTTCGTCACCAGTTCATGGGACGACAGGCTATGAAAGTATTCAAACGTATCGGCATGGACAGATACGATATTGATGAAATGCTTGGCGAGGCGGTTTTGCTCTCGAAAATAGGACATCCCAACATCATCCGCGTGTTTGACGCAAATGTTTTTGAAACTCCAAGAGGTATTTGCGGTTATTTCACGATGGAAAATGTTCCCGGCGGAAGTCTGGAGAGCTTCTGGCAGTCGTACGGAACAGACTTCGTCCCCTTGGAGATAACTATTGACATTATGTGCCAGGTATGCAGAGGACTGGCTGTTGCCCATAAGGAAAATCCTCCTATTGTGCACCGTGACATAAAGCCTCAGAATATCCTAATCGGGTATGAGCCTGAGGGTATTCGGGCTAGAGTATGTGATTTTGGTCTGGCCAAGAAAGTGAATCCGCTCACACTTCTAGCGACGGCTGCGGGGACCCTCGCATTCAAGCCGCCTGAAATATTTCATGATCTGAAGACCGATTCGTGCGCTGGTGACGTATGGGCACTTGGAGTAACGCTCTATCTTATGCTTACTGATCGTCTACCTTATGAAGTTGATCCCGTTTTCGGCTGGTCCGACAACCATTCATTTGACAAGGAATTGACGCTTCCTAGTTACTGTAATCCAACTGTTGACATAGCGCTTGAGAAGATTGTGTTGAGATGTCTGGATTTTGATCAGAAGAATCGCTATCTAACCGCCAAAGAACTGTTGGACGACCTGGAGGGATGGAAGAAGCCAGCGCATCGTGAGTCGAATCCCCCAAAATGCATGTCATCTGAACTGTCGAAAGACGTTCTTGGCATTGCTCATTCTCCGCTGAATCATGAAGAAGCCCAAAGGCTTGCCAGAATGGCACTTACTAAGGTTAAACAGGAGGGGTACAGGGGGTTGTCCTCAGCGGCTGATATCATGGAAGAAGCATTTAACAAGTCTCCTTCACTTCGTGAGAAATATGCGAATCTTGTCCGCCTATGGCGCGATGGGAAGGTTATGTGAAGTGAAAACATTCAAACCTCATTATGACTTAGATGATCTAAGAAAAGAATGCAACTCACTGCTTGAGACATGTAATCAGGAAGTTTACCTCAACAACTCCTTTAGGATCATCGGATTGCCAGTAGATGCAACGGCGGGGGAGATAAAAAGGCGTATCAATGATCTCAAGTCTTCAATCGAAATGAACGACATAGAATCCGACCTGAAGCATGCGTTCGCCTTACCACCCACGCCAAGCCACGAAAGAATTCAGGCGGTAGAAAAACGACTTCAGGACCCGGCGATGCGCATCATCGATGAATTGTTCTGGTTCTGGCCTGAGCAATGGGGACAGGGGCGGAAGGATCTTGGATATGACGCACTTGCAGAGAATAACAGCGCTCTGGCCTTCAAGATTTGGGAAACTGCCTTGTCTGATTCCAATAAAGAGATTGCAGTTATGGCCAAGCACAACATGGCGGTGTGGTACCATCGTGCTGCACTGGAGTATGACGTCAACTCTTCCAACGAAATATTATCCGACGAAAAAATTGACATAATTTCGGGAAACTGGGAGAAAAGTTTACAATTGTGGTTTGAGCTTGTATATGATGACGATATATTTTGGGAGAAGGTTGCGGACAGAATACTGACTATTACCGATGCCAATTTGAATCCAGTTTCCGCAACAGGAATTCGTGACAATATTTCCATTGCTCTTGATAAAATCAATGCCCATCTAGCATTAAACTATGCAGTTAAGGGTAATCTGAAAATGGCTGAAGTACATCTTTCTTACGTTAGAAAGAATGAAGATCGAAAAGGCAGCAAAAACATCGATAAATTACTGGCTTTCGTCATCAAGCAGCTTGAAACAAAGATCAATTCCGCCGTGACGAGAAATGATAAAGCTCAGAATGATGGACTCCTAGCTGCTAATAAGCTGCTGGAGTCAACCCAAAAAGAATTGACCATCATTGACACATTTTTAGGCAAGGAAAATCTTGAGTTTAAATATCTTTTCGACAATGTCGCCGAATCCTGCTTGAAATGCTATGATCCAGACAAAGTAAAAGATGACTGGGCGGCATGGCTCTCCGTCCTCGACAGCGTTGAGAAGATCGCCATAGACAAAGAAATTGTTACCCAGATTGAGCGAATGAAGCAGGCTCCAGTCATTGAGATCATCAATTTTGCAGTAAAAACAGCTAAGAAGACAACGACAAAAGTCCCAGGAAAGGGTCTTGTAGCTGCTAATAACTTACTAAAGTCTACACAAAACGAATTGTCATTAATTGGTCAGCATAGTGTTTGCTCGTATCTTTTCAACATGGTTGCCGACACGTGCCTAGCTTGTGTTATTTCCTATTACAACGAAATCATTCGTAAAGAAAACGCTGATTTTTGGCCATGTCTTTCCCTCTTGTCCAGAATTGAGAAGATGGCCATAGACGAGCCCCTTGTCAAGGAAATTCAGAGGATTATTAATGTTTTAAAAGAAGCTGTCAAGGGCCAGTGCTGGTTTTGCAACATACGAGATTCTGATGACAATGCAAAGATTGAAATTCCAATGGTTAAGCGCCGCTTGAATTCCATTGATCGTCCAGAGAAAATCAAAGTCGCAGTTCCTCGCTGTTCTAAATGTCAGGAGAAGCATAGCCTTATTGCGCTTTTAGGGTTAAAACTGCTCTTCAAAAACGAATCGAAAAAATGGGAATATCCTCTAGTTTTAGATTTAAAAAGCAACGGATATGAGTTCAGCAAGAACTGGATCATCGCTTGTATTGTTTTATTATTTAATAAATTCATGAGAATCAGACAAGTCGCTTATATCGCTCAGCTGATTCATAAATTCTGGCTACTTGTATTGCTGTCACCCTTTTTTATCATCATTATAGCATTCGCTGCAAGCTGGTATTTACATTCCAACGACTACAGTTCATACTGTGAAAAAGCTAACATCGCATTTGCGGGTAAAGAATACGAGAGAGCTATAGAACTTTACAATAAAGCACTCAATGTTCCAGGTTATAGTAATGATATTACGGCAAAGGAATTACTAAAAAAGACACAGTTGGGGATCGAGCTTAAGCTCCAATTTGATAAGCTGATGGGCGAAGGAAAAAATTGTCTTGAAAGAAAAGAGTGGATAGCCGCCGAAAAAATATTCAAGGATGCGATAAAAGTCACAGGCTATGAAAACGATAACACGGCTGTCTCCGGCTTAAAATTGGCACAATATAATTATGAGAATCAAATAGCCCAAAGCAAAACGGACTGGAATGAGTCAAGAACAAAAGTTAACGCTTTGCTAAGTGAAGTAAATGACAACTCTGTCAATATTTACAAGAGAATTGAATCTGCGGATTCTGCGTTGGATATTCTAAAAAAAATATTGGGGTCCCCTGACATGTCTTTTCTGCCTAATTTTTCAAAAACTGAAATCACCGACTTAAAGACCAAGATCACATCTTTGCTCAGCAACTTGCTATTTAATCTTGGATTGCACTATGAGCAAGGCAAGGGGGTTGATAAAAATATGACAGAAGCCGTTAAATGGTATCGCAAAGCCGCTGAACAGGGATATGTCAAAGCTCAATATAATCTTGCAGTATGCTATTATAATGGAGCGGGCGTAACCAAAGATATGGCAAAAGCGGTTGAATGGTATCAGAAAGCCGCTGAACAGGGATTTGCCGAGGCTCAATACAGGCTTGGCGTGTGCTATGCCAATGGCTACGGCGTTGCCAAAGATATGGTAAAAGCGGTTGAATGGTATCAGAAAGCCGCTGAACAGGGATTTGCCGAGGCTCAATACAG
>CAIPAT010000271.1 GCA_903863035.1 uncultured Lentisphaeria bacterium | reverse complement strand
GTCTCGCAACTTTATCCTCACGCGTTAGCCAGTGGCTAGTGATTAGGCTACATACCTGAAATGGACAATTGGTATGGACGAAACATTTCATTCGTCTAGTTTAGTGATACCTTACCTGGACACACGTTCTATAAGTGTGAAATTTAACGACTTGCAACTTTTTTGTCTTTTCATTTTTCCTGTCTCCTTGTCGACTTTTGTTGATTGTTCATTAGTTTTGTCTCCTTGTGTTTGTTGCGTTTTAAGAAATCTCTTTAAATAAAGCTTCAATATTAGTCGGCGGGATATCCGCCAGGATTGCCTCATGGCTTGGGGAAATAATCAATCCGGTCGGGAAAACTTCTTTAAGCTCGTTCACTTTTCTTATTATTTCCAGTGCGGAACCATTGACCAGCAGGTTCTGGGCGTCAACGCCGCCGCAGAAGGATATTCTGCCGCCGAATCGGGATTTCAAGCTTTGCGGATCCATGCCGTTCGCCAGCGCCTGAATCGGATGAATGACGTCAACACCCATGTCAATCAAGTCAGGAATTATGTCAGCGACAGCGCCGCAGGAATGATGAATGACTTTCAGTCCGTAAGTTTTTGCCTGGTCTATCAATTGCCTGGTTCCAGGGAAAACCAGGTTCCGCAATAAGTCAGGTGACAGCATAAGGCTGGTCTGGCTGCCGAAATCATTGCCGATCAGCACGGCGTCAAGCCTGCCTTTGCCCGCTTCATAGAAAATCTCGTTTGCCTTGAGATAAAATTCCGTAATCCGGTCAATCACCGCTCTGAACATTTCCGGTTCCGTAACCATTTTCATCAGTGCGGTTTCCATGCCGAAGGCGGCGCAGGCATCCTGAAAATGCGCCGACCACATGATTCCGGTTACCGCCATGTCGGAAGGCGCTTCAGCTATCACCTTGCGGCATTCGTTCAGCGACATGTGTGCGGCCGGATCCGGCCAGTTGAAATCATCTATTGCGGCCGGATCGGAATAGTCTTCAAAGAATCCGGGGGCGGTCAGTGTGCGTTCCTCGTAGGCGCCGCCGGGTGGATTCTTCGCAAAGTCAAAGGCGCAGGCGATGTGATTAGCCGGGGGGTGATGGTACGGAACCTCCACCGGATAAATGTCATCGCCTATTTTCCGCTTCAATTCATCAATGCTGTTGACGTTGAAATATCGAAGCAATGCCGGAACAGCATCCGGAACAGGTAAACCCAGCCAGGATGCTGGCCGGTCAACCTCCGTTCTGGCAACAGTGGCTAGAAAACGCTCTTTGCCGGATATCTTCATACTGTCTGTCCTTGCGTTAGTTTATCCAGCAGCGCGCCGTCGAATTCCAGTTTCAGGATGATCGCTTCGTTTGCCAGTTCGTCAACCGGGATGTTCCAGATATGCAGGTATTCTTTTCGGTCCGTCCACAAAGTCGGCATGAACTCAACTCCGGCCTTCAATTCCCGCCCGTTATTCAACACCGTTGCTTTTGTCGGCTGAATCGCCAGCGATTTTAGAATGATCCCTGACTTGCGTGGCGCGTCCAGCATATAAACATAAAGTGCATCGCCTTTGCGTCGCAGCAGCACATTGTCGTTATCTGCGGACAGCGGGAGCGAATCCATCTGCTCAAATGCTTCTTTGACATGCCTGTACCATTGGCCGATTTCAGCAAGAATCCGGACAGTTTCCGCAGGGAAAGTACCGTCTGCCTGCGGCCCGACATTCAGCAGATAATTGGCGCCTTTCGCCATGTGCCTGCTAATGTTGCGGGTAAGAGCGCCGACTGAAAAATAATCTTCATTGCTGCGGAAGCCCCAGCTTTCCGCGCCTATGGCCTCGCAGGCCTCGGTCGGTTTGCCATAAAATTTTGTGCCGTTCAGCGCGGCATCTTCGAAATCGCGCTCCGGTGTGGAAAAGTCCCCGCCGTCAAAGCCGCGGTTGTTGATGATGATTCCTGGCTGGAGAGAACGTATCAGGTTATTAACCGATTTGTCCTGAACATTAATGGTATGGCCGTTGGCATCCCACCAGAAGCCGTGAATTTTGCCGTAATGAGTGCAGAGTTCATTAATCTGCGCCTTGACAAACTCAGTATATTTAGCGACATCCGGTTCATCGCCTTGTTCAGGCCCAGTCAGTTCATAACTCCGGCCTTGATTCGGATAATATTTGCAATTCATGTCCGGCACGGAATAATAAATGCACAGCGGGAAGTTACGACGGTGACAGGCCTCCGCCAGCATACTGAGAATATCTTTACGGTAAGGCGTGTTGGTAATATTGTATTCAGTCTGTTTTGTGTCCCACATGCAGAAGCCGTCAATATGCTTCGCGGTAAAACAGATATATTGCATCCCGGCTTCTTCCGCTATATCCAGCCAGTTGTCAGGATTAAATTTTGCAGGATTAAATTTGCCAATCAAATGTGTATATTCGCGTCTGGAGAGACCTTTGCGGAACTGCTCCTGTTCATGCCATGCGTTGACCGCATATAATCCCCAGTGTATAAACAGTCCGAAGCGCTTCTCAAAAAACCAGTCGCGTCCGTCGTGAAATACTTTTTTCACTGCGTTATTAATTTCTATACATGCATTATTCACTTTTCACCAGATTTCGATTTTTAATGGTTAAAAATTTTGCCGGACCGGTGGAATTGCGGATCAACAGTTCCGTCGGTATCTGTATTATAGATTCGAATTTCTCTCCACGGATCGCCTTTATCAGATTGCCCGCTGCCGCAATACCCATTTCTTCAAACGGCTGTTTTATTGTGGTCAGGGTCGGGAAAGTATAGTTACACAACTCCAAAGCACCGTAACCGGTTATTGAAATGTCTTCCGGAACCATTTTCCCCTGATGCTGTACTATATGCATCGCCGCCTGTGCCTGGAAGTCAGAACAGGTGCAAATAGCAGTCGCCCCAAGCCTGCCCGACAATATTTTATTGACAAATGCAAAAAACTCGTCCGGTTTTTCCTTGTATATGCCTTCAAAGAGGAAGGCATCGTCAACCTTCAATCCGCACTTTTTCATCCCCCGGCAATAACCCTGGTAGCGCCGGGCTGCAAAGCCTAAATGCAAGCCGTGGGAAATATGGGCAATCCGCTGGTGACCAAGCGAATGCAGGTGCTCAACCATGGACTGCATTCCGATAGTATCATCAGAAAACACATTAATTGTTCCATGAATATCAATATAATTATCAACACACGCGATCGGAATGTCGTGCGATTTTGCAATATTTGATAAAAACTCCAGTTGCGCGGCAGATATGCCGCGCAGAATTAAACCGGAAGGTCGCTGTTCCAGCAGGCGCTCGATAGAGATTTTAAAACTATCATCATTTTTAATTGTAATCAGTTTCAAGAAGAAATGATTCCGGTCAATTGCCGTTGATGCGCCATCAAGTACCTTCGATGTGTATTCTTGAGAAATATCGCCTGAGATAAATGCGATAACTTTAGTTTTACCGCTGCGCATATTACTGGCAACAGCGTTGCGGGAGTATCCCATTCTGGCGGCAATCTCTTTAATCCGTAACCGCAGTTCTTCACTGACCCGGCCTGAACTCCTTCTATTTCCAAGCACTACAGAGACCGCCGTGTAACCGACATTCGCCTCTTTTGCAATATCTTTAATTGTGACCATTACGCCTAATCCTAACGGTTAATAACTTACATGGAGCATCGTTGCTTCAGTAAAAAGAATACTCTCTTCTTCTTCAAAACGCAATAGTGAAACAAAAAAATCCAGCAAAAAATAATGAAAATATTTTTTTCAGCTTACGAATCCCAACACCCCCGCGTCTCCAATCGCCCGAAGAACAATACACAGCGCAAAAAGCTTTTATAATTTTGCGATTGTAACGTTGATATGGCTGATCAACTGCTGAATGTTTGGAATTGACTGGGAATGACGCGTAATTCTAAAAAAATGTTTTGTTGTGCAGATTGAATAATGCGTGAGTTTTCAATGCCTGGAGTCCGGCCAGCGGAGTTTCACAGGCGGTGTTGCGGCAGATGTATACTGTCGGCAGATTATTAATCATTTGCTGCGCTTCGACATAGGGCGCGATCTTGATTATTGCCGCATTGTCTTTGTCCGGCCTGAAAACTACAACCTTTTCCGGCAGATAAAGCTGATTTACCGTCTGGATGATCTTTTTTGTTTCCTCCGACTGCGGATCGCCGGAAATGACGATTTCGTAAGCCGGGCCTTCGGCGAACATCAGAGCGCACATGACTTCGGGAAATTCAGCCGGTGCCTGAGACAGCATATTTCCGTAATTACTGACTATCTTGCCGGCGAGTTGTTCATATTGCGGCCGCCCGGTTAAACGTGATAATTTCAGCAGATTCATGATCATGACCGCATTTCCGGACGGAATGGCGCCGCCATAGATATCTCTGGGTCTGATCAGCAGTTTTTCGCCGTAATCTGAATTCATGAAATATACGCCGGACTGCCGGTCGTAAAAATGTTTCAGCAGAATATCATTGAACTTCAGCGCCGTTTCCAGATATTTAACCTTGAACGACGCTTCATACAAAGCCAGCAGGCCCTGAATCATAAAAGCGTAATCCTCCAGCTTGCCGTCAATCACCGCCTGGCCATCCATCCAGCGATGGAAGAGCAGGCCATCGCCGCCGGTCATCCCGGTCAGCACAAAGTTTGCTGCGCGTTCAGCCGCGCTCAGATATTCCGGCGAGCCGGAAACGCGCGCCGCGTTTGCCAGCGAACCGATCATCAGGCCGTTCCAGTCAGCCAGTATCTTGGTGTCTTTCAGCGGATGAACCCGCAATTTCCTGACGTTGAACAGTTTCTGTCTGATGCTTTCAAGCGTGGATTTCAGTTCAGGATACCCGGTATTCAATTCTCCGGCAGTGATTTGCAGCGGTTTTTTCAGATGCAGGATATTTTTACCGGTCGCCGCGCCGGTTGCTTCATCATGATAGTTGCCGCCGGCCTCGACACTGTAAATTTTTTCAACCAGTTCAAGTTCCTGTTTGTTCAGTACCTTTTCCAGTTCGGCCTTGCGCCAGACATAGAATTTGCCTTCTTCGCCTTCACTGTCAGCGTCCTCCGCGGCATAAAAACCGCCGTCCGGCGCGGTCATGTCCCGCAGGACATAGGTATATATTTCACCGGCGGTCTCTTCATAGCTTTTATTGCCGGTCGCCTGAAATGCTTCAATATAAGTTTCAGCCAGCATCGCCTGATTGTAGAGCATCTTTTCAAAATGCGGCAGCAGCCATGCGGAATCCGTGGCATAGCGGTGTATTCCGAAGCCGATCTGATCAAAGATGCCGCCATTCCGGATTTTCTGCAAACTGAACTCGACCATCCGCAAAGCCTCTTTGTCGCCGGTCTGCCGCCAGTAACGCAGCAGAAAGTTCATTTTGGGCGGGCTGGGAAACTTCGGTGCTCCTCCGAAACTGCCGTTCTGCCGGTCAAATGACTCAACCAGCTGCTGATAAGCCAGTTTGGGCAAACCGGCGGCGACCGCCCCGGCGGCCGGCTGGACAGCACCGCTCTTCAGCGCGTCAACAATCCTGTCCGCCGCCAGTTCGAGTTCCTGCCGCTTATTCAGCCAGGCTTCCTCGAGTTTGGGGATCAGTTCAATCATGCCGATGCGGCCGAAACGGCTTTCTTCCGGGATATAGGTGGCCGCGAAAAACGGCTTTTGAGCCGGAGTCATGATGATCGTCATCGGCCAGCCGCCGCTGCCGGTCAGCATTATGCATACTTTCATATAGACGCTGTCAATATCCGGATGTTCCTCCCGGTCGACCTTGATATTGACAAACGCCTGATTCATCAGCCCGGCCACTTTTTCATTTTCGAACGATTCATGCTCCATCACATGACACCAGTGGCAGGTGGCATACCCTATCGACAGAAATATCGGCTTATTCTCCTGCTGCGCCTTAGCAAACGCCTCCGGCCCCCATGGATACCAGTCAACCGGATTGTGCGCATGTTGTTGCAAATAAGGGCTTTTCTCGTTTATCAAATGATTCGTGTACTTATGCATTTTGCTATTCTCCAAGTTTGCATGACACTGTAAAATAAAGACCGCCAGCAGAAATATTCCAGTTATGCTAAGGAGCCGTCAACAAATAACCTTTACATCTTAGCGCTTCTCCCGGATGCCTTTGTGTTTGCCGGTTCGTTACATACCTTCAGGTATGCGCCTTTCCGGCAATTCACAAAATCTATTCGGGATATTTCGCGAGACTTGTCAAGTTTATTTCTTGACAGCTCCTAAGTTTTCAAAAACCTTCTATGCGTATATCTTGACCCAATTGCAAAACACCGGTTTTGCATGAATTTAGAATCTAGAATTTAGAATTCAGAATGAAATTAGAACTAAAATCCGGATCCATTCTGACTTATCCTTTGACTTTTTTTTACCACAGAGTCACAAAGACACAGAGAAATC
Organism: uncultured Lentisphaeria bacterium; assembly: GCA_903863035.1. Lineage (GTDB taxonomy): Bacteria > Verrucomicrobiota > Lentisphaeria > Victivallales > Victivallaceae > CAIPAT01. The sequence continues at coordinate 966 of CAIPAT010000271.1, read as the reverse complement.
CTTTTTTACTTTTGTTTCTTATTTGATAAAACTGCGGGTTCCACAGTCATCCGCGCCTTTGAGCCTTACTCTTTTCATTTCCTTTGAAAGAATTTTCAAATTCCTGAGCGTTCCTTATTCCTAAAACTGCGGATACCGCAGTCAAACGCTGACTCCTGAGTCCTGACTCCTGAATTCTGACTCCTTTTGCAATTCCCTCATTATATTACTTATTACAAATTAATTGCACTTTATTGAAATTCAAACCCATTGAGTCTTTGGCGTTGCTATAAGTTTTTCATAAAGCATGAGATTGCATGTAATTATTGATTTTGAACAACTTATACATTTTTTGATTGACAAAAACACTATATTGTAGACCATCAATTGAAAATTTGAAAATGGGGAAATGCCATTGCGCGGTAGTGGAACGCGAAAAGGGGCCAAGTGGAAAGTAGGAAAGCGAGAAAGGCTGTTTGCCGGTGGAGTCCATGGTGTCCATAAAGTCCATAATCCGGCTACCGGAAAACCGGAATGTGGCCAGTGAGCGGGAAGTGTGGGAAGTATGGGAAGCATGGGAAGTATGGGAAGTATGGGAAGTATGGGAAGTATGGGAAGTATGGGAAACAATGTCCTCGGAGACTGTCTCCAGCGAATGCGGGAAGGGTAAGTGGTGTCCAAAATGTAAAGAATGGTGACTGGTGACTAGTGACTGGTGACTGGTGACTGGTGACTGGTGACTGGTGACTGGTGACTGGTGACTGGATACGTGCTAAGTGTTATGTATTACGTGTTACGTGTTACGTTGTAGTGTCATCAGTGCGGGACGGGATTGGGCGATTGTCCAGGTGGTGTTTGAAAATCTTATAAAATCTGAAAAACGTTACGTTCAACGGCTCTCTAAAGTCTCCGGATGACTGTCCAAAATGTAAAGAATGTGACTGGTGACTGGTAACTGGTGAATAGTAAAAAAACTTAGTGTCTTGC